>JALDYH010000095.1:0-14373 GCA_032154175.1 Sphingopyxis sp.
ACAAGCTGCGCTGCGCCAGATTGCCGAAGCTGTTCGCAAGGTCGGCGTTGGCGGTACGCACGATCGCCTCGGCCGAATAGGTGCCGTCCTGCCCGAAGCTGACTTCGCGGAGCAGATAATAGCGCAGCGCGTCGACGCCGAACTGGTCGGCGAGCGCCATCGGGTCGACGACATTGCCAAGCGATTTCGACATCTTTTCGCCGCGGTTGAGCAGGAAGCCGTGGCCGAACACCTGTTTGGGCAGCGGCAGATTCGCACTCATCAGGAAGGCCGGCCAGTAAACCGTATGAAAACGTACGATATCCTTGCCGATCATATGGATATTCGCAGGCCAGAATTTACCGAAATCGCTGTCGGGATCGGGATAGCCCAGTCCCGACAGATAGGTGGTGAGCGCATCGACCCACACATACATCACATGCCCCGGCGAGCCCGGCACCGGCACGCCCCAGTCGAAACTGGTGCGCGAGACGCTGAGATCCTTGAGCCCGCCCTCGACGAAGCGCATCACCTCGTTGCGACGGCTTTCGGGGCGGATGAAATCGGGGTGGTCGTTGTAGAGCGCGAGCAACCTGTCCTGATAGTTGGACAGGCGGAAGAACCAGCTTTCCTCGACGGTCCATTCGACCGGTGTGCCTTGCGGCGAGAGGCGGACGCCCCCCTCCCCGTCGATCAGCTCGCTCTCGTCGTAGAAGGCTTCGTCGCGGACCGAATACCAGCCTTCATAGCGGTCGAGATAAAGATCGCCATTCGCCTCCATCGCCTTCCAGATTGCCTGCGACGCGGCATGATGCGCGGCATCCGAGGTGCGCATGAAATTGTCATAGCTGATATTCAGCCTGGCATACATCTCACGGAAATATCCCGACATTTCATCGGCAAGGTCGATCGTTGCACGACCCTGGTCGCGCGCCGTCTGAAACATCTTCAGCCCATGTTCGTCGGTCCCGGTGACAAGCCGCACCTCGCGGCCGCGCGCGCGCTGGAACCGCGCCATGACATCGGTTGCGATCGCTTCATAAGCATGACCGATATGCGGACGGCCATTGGGGTAGCTGATCGCGGTGGTGATATAGAATGGTTCGTTATTTTCAGGCATGCGCGCGCCTTAGCCGTTGGTGCGCGCGAGGGAAAGCGTCAGCGTGCTCCCTGCGCCGGGCGAGGTGCCAGTTCGGCAAGGCAATTGCCGATTTCAAATCCCACCATCGCTCCATCGTAAGAACCGCGAACGGCATCACGAACCGTCCTTTGGACCCGATCCCATTGTGCGAGGATCGGGGCGATCTCTGCCACGGGCCGATCGCGCGCGAGCCGCGCGAGCAGTCCGGGAACGATGTCGATGACGAGTTCGAGCCGGGCGCGATTTCCGGTCCCCGCAACGTCGCGCGCGAGGGCTTCGCGCAGCCGGTTTTCAGGATCCCCCGAGCTCGCAATCGCGAGCAGCTTCTTTTCCATTCCCGCGACATCGCTGTCGATCAGCGCCAGCGCCTTTCCCGGCACGCCGCCCGATGCGGCAACGATCGCGCGGACCTCTGTCAGTTCGAGCATCGGGCGTAGTTCGTGCAGCCATGCCGTCATGACGTCACGGTCAATGGGTTGAAAACGCAAGGTTCTGCAACGCGACCGGATCGTGGCGAGCAAGCGCCCCGGCGAGTGGCTGACGAGCAGGAAAAGCGTCTTTGCCGGCGGTTCCTCGAGCGTCTTGAGCAACGCATTGGCACCGTCGGCTTCCAGATCGTCAACCGCATCGACGATGATGACGCGCCATTCGCCGAGCGACAGCGACAAGTGGAGGCGCCGGATCATTTGCCGCACCTGCTCGATCGTGATGTTGCGCGCGAGTTCCTTCGCCTTGTCCTTCGGCTGGCGCGCCAGCCGGATAATCTCGGGGTGATTGCCGGCCTCGACAAGGCGGCCCGCAGCGCTGTCACCAGGATCATCGAGGCTGATCGAGCCCCCGTCCCCGCCGCGACCATGGGTCATGAGGAAGCGTGCGACGCGCTCGGCGAACGCACCCTTCCCTATCCCCTGCGGGCCCGCGAGCAGCCAGGCGTGATGAAGGCGGCCACCTTGCCAGGCCTCGAGAAAGGCCTTTTCGGCATCCTGATGGCCGATCATCAAAGCCATTCCGCGAGTCCGTCGAGGATGACTGCCGTGACGTCGGCTGCGGCGGCATCGGCATCGACGATCCGCCACCGGTCGGGTTCGCCCTTTGCCATCTCGACAAAGCGCGCCGCGAGCCGCGCCTGATAGTCGGCAGGCTTGTTGCCCATGCGATCACTCCCGCCGCGCCCGGCGAGCCGCCGGGCAGCTTCGCCCGCGCTGACGGTGAGAAGGAAGGTGCGGTCGGGCAACAGGCCCAGCGAGCCAAAACCGTGCAGCGCCAGAATATCGCCATCGGTGATGCCGCCGCCGCCGCCCTGATAGGCACGGCTCGAATCGACGAAACGGTCGCAGAGCACCCACGCGCCGCGATCCAGCGCCGGACGGATGGTCCGCGCGACATGATCGGCGCGCGCGGCGGCGAAGAGCAAGGCCTCGCTACGTGCGTCCCAACGGTCGTCGCTTCCTTCCATCAGCAAGGTTCGGATGGCTTCGGCGCCGATGCTGCCGCCGGGTTCGCGTGTCGCCACGGCTTCGATGCCGCGCGCTTCCAGCGCGGATGCCAGGGCCCGAATCTGGGTGGACTTTCCCACCCCTTCGCCACCCTCGAGCGTGATGAACCGTCCGGTCACAGCCCGGTCAGCCGGTAAAACCCCGTTCGCGCGCGTGCCCACCAGCCACCCTCCGCCACATCGGCGGCGGCGATCAGGGGCGTCGTTTGCGGCGGCAACCCGTCGGGCGTGACGACAAGGTCGGCGATCGGCGTCCCGCGAGTGACGGGCGCGACGAGTGGAGCCTGGGTGCGCATCACGGCGCGATAGCCTCCGCTATAGCCCTTGGGAACCGTCATGCGCACTGCGATCCCGGCTTCCGTGGCGACCGCAGGAATCTCGCCCTTCCCGATGTCGATCCGGCCGAGACTGGCACCGGCTGGGACGAGTTCCCTCCCCTCCCATTCGTCGAAGCCCCATTTCATCAGCCGCTCGGCTTCGTCGCGCCGTGCCTTTTCGCTGTTCATGCCGGCGACGACCATGATCAGGCGGCGCCCGTTTCGTTTTGCCGAACCGAGGAAACAATAGCCGGCTTCGGCAGTATGGCCGGTTTTCAACCCGTCGGCACCTTCGAAGCGCCCGAGAATCGGGTTGCGGTTCGGCTGGATGATCGGCTTGCCGTCGGGAGATTTGCCATGCTGGAGCTTCGGCAGGGAGAAATAGCGACTGTAGCCTTCGGGGTGATCGCGGATCAGCCGGTCGGCGAGCGTGATGAGATCGGCAGCGCTCACCTTGGTGACACCACCGTCGGGCCATCCGTTCGGCGTCCCGAAGCGACTCGACGCCATTCCAATTCTGGCTGCTACAGCATTCATTCTTTTGACAAATGCGTCTTCGCTGCCGTCGATTCCTACCGCCAGCGCCGCCGCCGCGTCATTGCCCGATACGGTAATAAGCCCCTTGAGCAACTCGTCGACCGAGATCTTTTCGTTCGGGCGCAGGAACATCGTCGAGCCACCGGTGCTGCCGTTCCATTTCTTCCATGTCGCTTCGCTGACGGTGAACTGCTTGTCGCGCGCGAGTTCTCCCCTTTTGATCAGGTCCAGCACGACATAGGCGGTCATCACCTTGGCCATCGATGCCGGCGCAAAACGCTTGTCGGCGCCGCGCGAGAACAGGATCGCGCCCGAATCGAGATCCTTGAGCATGACGATCGGCGCCTGGGTGACGTAGAGCGGGCGGCTGACCGGCGTGTTTTTGGGACGTGTGTCGCCCGCCGACGCCGCCGGAAAGGCGAATGTCAGCGCGAGCGCGGCCAGGGCTGCCGCGCCGCTTTTCGCAATGATGGCTGGATTCCCCACGCTTCCGGTTTTCAGCGGTCGCGCTGAACCATCGCGTCGCGGAAGCCCTTGGCCTTTGCCTTGCCAAGCGCGCCGCGCGCGTCGGCGTCGCTGGCGAAGGGACCAACGCGCACGCGCCACAGATTGCCCGCTTTGGTGACGGTGCCGCCGACCGATTTCGCGGCTGCGTTGGCGCGGGCCTCGCTGCTGAAGGCCCCGACCTGAACGATATATTTGCCGGCGGCGGGGACCGGTTTGACCGCGTCCACCGCCGGTTTCGCCGCCGATGCGGGCTTCGGGACAGGCATCGTCGTGCCGGGACCCTCGACGATGAAGCGGTCGCCACCCGGTTTGCCTGTCGCCGATGCGATCGGTGCCGCGGGCAACGCGCCAGCGGGTTTCGCGGCCGCCATGCCTTTGGGGACCGGAAGGCTCTTCGCCTTGCTGCGCAGGATGCTCAACAGGGAATCAGGCGTTGCGATCCGTTCGGGAACCGGCTTTCCGGCGCGGAGTTGTGCGCGTTCGGCGGCGGGCGGGTTGGTCCGGCGGACACGCACGGCGGCGACGCTGTCGGTGAGGCCCAGTTGCTCGGCGGCGCCGCGTGAGAGATCGATCAGCCGGTCGCCGACCATCGGCCCGCGATCATTGACGCGCACGAGGATCGTCCGCCCGGTATCGAGCGCGGTGACCTCGACATAGCTCGGCAACGGCAGCGTCTTGTGCGCTGCAGAAATGCCTGCGGGATCGAAAATCTCGCCATTGGCGGTCGGCTGGCCCGCGAGTTCCTCGCCGTACCAGCTCGCATAGCCGACATCGTCATAATCCGGAATGTCGGCGGGCGCATAGGTCACCCCGCCGATTGTATAAGGATCGCCGATCTTTACCGGCACATCGGCCACGCCGGTCGCCGCAGCCGCCGGCGTCGGGCTGGCCGTCGGCCCGCCTTCGCGCTTGCTGTCCAGACTACCGCAGCCGGCGAGCATCAATGCCGCCCCGGCCATCAGGCCCCCGCCCCTAACGATCGATTTCATCCGCCAGCAACCCCACAGACAATGCGTAAAAATTGGAACAATTATAGTCCAATATCGCACGATAGTTACCGGTCAGCAAATAGGCGGTGCGACCGGGGCCGTCGGGCTCGAGCAAGGTCGCCTGGACGTTGCCGTCGGGCCAGCGGCCGCTGACCGGCTGAATACCGGCCGCACGCCATTCGGACATCGAGCGCCAGCGACTATGGCGGTCGAAAACGCGCGGGCAGCGGGTGGGCGCGAGGCGGTTGGCGACCGCACCGCGATTGAAGCTGGCTGGCACGGTTACCGCCACGCCCCACGGTTGTCCGGCGCGCCAACCTGCACGGCGAAGATAAGAACCGATCGATTCGATGGCATCGGCCTCGCTCGACCAGATGCTTGCGCGGCCATCGCCATCGCCATCCTCGGCAACCTGGAGATAAACCGACGGCAGGAATTGCGGATAACCGAAGGCTCCGGCCCAGCTCCCTTTCAGCGCGCTGCGCGGGACGCCGCGTTCGACCATCACCATCGTCGCGATCAATTCGGGCTCGAACAGGCTGCGCCGGCGACCTTCGTAGGCAAGTGTAGCCAGTGCTTCGGGCAAGTCGAAATTGCCGGTAACCTGACCATAGGCGGTTTCATGGCCATAGATGGCGATCATGATGCTTGTCGGGACGCCGGTGCGTGCTTCGATCCGCGAGAGCAGCGGCAGCAGCCGGTCGTGGACGCGCCGCCCCCCGCCGATGCGCGCCGCATCGACATGCTTTGCCCTGTAGGGAGCGAAGGCCGGGATCGGCGTGTTGGGGCTCGGCGGACTGCCGAGATTGTCACGATCGAGCGCGACGACGCGGGCGTTGTAGCTCAACCCGGCGGTCACCCGGTCAAAGGTCGTTCGCGACACGCCTCGCGCTTGCGCCTTCGGCCACAGCGACTGGACATAGGCGTCGAATCCGCCATCGCCGCTTTGCGCGTGGAGCGGTGCCGAGGCGGTGAGCATCCATGCCGACAGGAAGGCCGTGGCGATCGCGAAAAGGCGTCCGATTCTGAAACGTATAGCGTGCATCATGTCCCCACCCATAGGGCGTGTGTCGCACAGATGCGAGCGGCTTGGCTAGGCGGCGGCGGGACAAAGTGAGTCATTCGCGCGACGGGTCGAGCAGGCAAGGTTTCGCTTGCCGCCGGACGATCGCGCGCTATGGCGACGGCACAAGGACAGGTGGCCGAGTGGTTTAAGGCAGCGGTCTTGAAAACCGCCGTGGGTGCAAGCTCACCGTGGGTTCGAATCCCACCCTGTCCGCCAAATCAGGCGAAGTGCAGCCGCCGGTATTTTCCGCGGAAATAGAGCAACGGGTCGCGGTGCGGTTCGAACTGCGCGCGCACCACGCGGCCGACGAGGATGAAGTGATCTCCGGCCTCGTGCAACGATTCGCGCCGGCATTCGAACGATACCAGGGAACTGCCGAGCAGCGGGACACCGGTCTGACCCGGCGCCCACGGCTGATTGGCGAAGCGGTCCTCGCCGCGCGCCGCGAACCGGTTCGAGGTTGGTTGCTGTCCGATTTGCAGAACATTTACGCCGAAGTGCGCGGCTTCGCGCAGTGCAGGCGCGGTGCCGGCCGTATTGGCAATACACACGAGAAGCAGCGGCGGATCGAGCGATACCGAGGTGAAGCTGTTCGCGGTCAAGCCGACCGGAGTTCCCGCCGCGTCGAGCGCGGTGACGATCGTGATGCCCGTCGCAAAGCAGCCCATCGCATCGCGTAGCGTGCGCGGGTCCGACCCTGCCTTGAACTCCATCGCTTCGCGCGGCTGACGCCGTTCGAGGAATTCGAGAAGCTGGCCGAGCAGCGCTTCCTTGCGATCGGAGGCGAGCTCGAGGTCGCATTCGTTGATGTCCGCGCTCTCGCCGATCGGCAGGGCGGCGTTGAACACGTCGCTGATCGCGCTGCCCTGTGCGGGCGAGAAGCCGCCGCGCACGACCAGCGTCGGCAATGCGAGCCGCGCTGCGACGTCGCTTGCGATTGCGTCGTGGTCGACGGGCATGTCGACGACGACAAGGCCTGCAGCGAGATGGGCACCGTCGAGCGCGAGCGCGCGGGTCGCGACCCAGCTGCCGCGTCCCGCTGCGACGACGACGGGGCGCGATCCCATTTGCGCCAACACGGCCCGCAGGTCTTCGATATGCGGCGCGAGTTCCTGTCCATCGCGCAGATCGAGGTTCACCACGCGGCGTCCGGAAAGCACGAGCGCGTCGGCGACCTCACGCCATGCCGCGCGATCCTGCCCGACATCCGGGACGAGGAGCACCGCGGGGTCATTCTCGTCGCCGAGCACATCCGCCGACAGAGGGACGCCGCCGAAACCCTTATATTCGATGAGGCTCAAAAATCCCCCTTGCCGCGCCGGCAGGCTGACGCCGGCGGGCTCCGGTATGACCAGCTTGCGAAGAATCGGACCATATCGGATGCGCGTGCGCCGCGCCAGCGTGCTGGAGCGAATTACGCGCGCATCGACGCCAGCCGCTGGTCGACGATCGCGTCGGCCTCGGCGATGATCCGGTCGATCAGTTGCTGGCATGTCGGGATATCGTGGATGAGGCCCTGCACCATGCCCGCCCAGAACACGCCCTTGCCGAGGTCGCCGGTCTCGAGCAGTTCGCGGCCCGCCTTGCCGTTCACCAGCTCGGCGACGTCGGCGAAGGTCGCGTCGGGCACCGCGAGGCGGCGCACCACCTCTTCGCTCACGTCGCTCTTGCCCACGCGCGCGGTGTTCTTGAGGCTGCGGAAGATGAGGAAGCTGCCGCGCTCGTCATTGTCGATATAGGCCTGCTTCACATTGGCGTGGATCGGCGCCTCGACTGTCGCGCAGAAACGCGTACCCATGTTGATCCCCTCGGCGCCGAGCGACAGTGCCGCGACGAGACCGCGGCCGTCGCCGAAGCCGCCGGAAGCGAGCATCGGGATCTTCACCTTGTCGGCGGCAGCGGGGATAAGGATCAGGCCGGGGATATCGTCCTCGCCCGGATGGCCCGCGCATTCGAAACCGTCGATCGAGATGATGTCGCAGCCCGCGCGCTCGGCCGACAGCGCGTGGCGGACCGCGGTGCATTTGTGGAGAATCGTGACGCCATGAGGCTTCAGCATTTCCCAGATTTCGCGCACCGCCTGCGTGCCCGCGGTTTCGACGATCTTCACCCCTCCATCGATGATCGCCTGTGCATAGGCGTTGTAATCGGGAGCATTGATCGTCGGGAAAACGGTCATGTTCACGCCGAACGGCTTGCCGGTCATCGCACGGCAACGCTCGATCTCGGCGCTGAGTGCGGCGGGGGTCGGCTGGGTCAGCGCAGTGAGGATGCCAAGCCCGCCGGCGTTCGACACGGCAGCGGCGAGCTCGGCATAGCCGACGCTCTGCATCCCGCCCTGAACGATCGGATGCTCGATGCCGAGCATCTCGGTAATGCGTGTCTTGAAAGCCATGACCAGTCCTTCCGCAATAATGTTGCCCTTACGGCATTGTCGCCTTCGCACATGAATTAACTTGACGCTTACGTCAACGTCCGGTTGAGGGGTGTTGCATAGACAACGAAGGGAATCGGGATGGCGGCGCGCGAAGATGTATCGGATCGGGCATTGGCGATTGCGGCGAAGGTCGAGGCTTTCGTCCGCGAAACCGTCGTCCCTTATGAAAGCGACCCGCGCCGCGACCATCATGGCGCGCCGACCGATGAGCTTGTCATGGAAATGCGCGAACATGCGCGCGCTGCAGGGGTGCTGACGCCGCATATCTTCGGCGACGGCAGCCATTTGAACCAGCGCGAGACCGCGGTCGTGCTGATCAAGAGCGGCTTGTCGCCGCTCGGCCCGCTCGCGTGCAACACGATGGCGCCCGACGAGGGCAATATGTATCTGCTCGGCAAGGAAGGCAGCCCCGAGCTCAAGGAGCGGTTCCTCAAACCGATGGTCGAGGGACGCGTCCGCTCGGCCTTCTTCATGACCGAACCCGCCGACGAGGGCGGTGCGGGGTCCGACCCGTCGATGATGAAGACGACCTGCCACCCCGACGGCAATCATTGGGTGATAAACGGTCGCAAGACCTTCATCACCGGCGCGCCGGGCGCGCGCGTCGGCATTGTGATGGCGAAGTCGGAACAGGGCGCGTGCATGTTCCTCGTCGACCTGCCCGACCCCGCGATCCGCATCGACGATGTCCCGAACACGATCGACAGCTCGATGCCGGGCGGCCACGCCACGCTGACGATCGACAATCTGCGCGTACCCGCCGACCAGATGCTGGGCGAGGCGGGCGAAGGCTTTCGCTACGCACAGGTGCGCCTCTCCCCTGCCCGCCTGTCGCACTGCATGCGCTGGCTGGGCGCGTGCATCCGCGCGCACGAGATCGCGAGCGACTATGCGAACCGCCGCGAGGCCTTCGGCAAGCCGCTGATCGACCATGAAGGCGTCGGCTTCATGCTCGCCGAGAATATGATCGACCTGAAACAGGCCGAACTGATGATCGACTGGTGCGCGGGCGTGCTCGATACCGGTTCGCTCGGCACGGTCGAAAGCTCGATGGCAAAGGTCGCGGTATCCGAGGCGCTGATGCGCATCGCCGATCGCTGCGTTCAGGTGATGGGCGGCACCGGGGTCACCGACAAGACGATCGTCGAGCAGGTGTTCCGCGAAGTTCGCGCCTTCCGCATCTACGACGGCCCGACCGAGGTCCACAAATGGAGCCTCGCCAAGAAAATCCGCCGCGACTGGAAGGCCGGGCTGGCCTGACACGCCCGCCAGTTGCACCGCGAAAAGCGTAGCGTCAAAGTGCTTGACGTTTACGTCAACGTCCGGTTCATTGGTCGCAACGTGATATTGGGAGAAGGACGGGTGCACGCATGACCATCCTCTACGACGAAGGCCAGCAGGCGATCGCGACCGAGTCGCGGCGCGTATTGGAGGCGCGGGTTGGCAAGGACGCCTTGCTGCCGCTTCTCGAAACCGTCGGCGAATATCATCGCCCCTTCTGGGATACCGCGAAGGAACAGGGCTGGACCGCGCTTGCGCTTCCCGAAGCCGATGGCGGACTGGGACTTGGGCTGATCGAGCTCGGCCTGATCGCGCATCAGGCGGGGCGCAGCATCAGCGGTGCGCCGTTCCTTACGTCGAGCTTCGGCGCTGCCAAGGCGATCGAACTTTTCGGTTCCGGCGCGCAAAAGGTGCGCTGGCTGCCGGGACTGGCGAGCGGCGAGACCATCGGCGCCATCGCCTTTGCGGCCGGACCGGATGCCCTTCCCGCGCGTCCCGACGTAACCTTTACCGGCGACAAGCTCGATGGCACGGTGCGGGGCGTTTCCGGGGGACTTGCTGCCGATGTCGCTATCGTCTTTGCGAACGGACCGGGCATGCCGGTGCTCGCGCTGGTCGATCTCGCTGGAGCGCAGCGCTCCGCGGTCCCGAGCTTCGACAATAGTCGCCTCATCGCGGACCTCGGCTTTTCGGGCGCGGCGGCCGAAACACTGGCGGTTGGCAGCGCGGCGCACGATGCCGCGCTTCGTATCCTGGCGTTGCAAGCCGTCGTTACGGCGCACGAACAAACCGGCGGCGCCGAAGCGCTGATGGAAATCGCACGCGACTATGCGCTGACGCGCAAGGCGTTCGGCCAGCCGATAGGCGCATTCCAGTCGGTGAAGCATCGCATCGCCGAGCTCTACGGCCTTGTCGAACTGGCGCGCGCGAACTGCATCCACGCCGCGGCGCGCGAAGGCGCCGCCGATTTCATCACCGCCGCCGCCTCCGCGCGCCTGTCGGCGACCGAAGCCTATGACACCGCTGCGCGCGATTGCATCCAGATCCATGGCGGCATCGGCGTGACGTGGGAAATAGGGCTGCATCTCCATATGCGCCGGGCGCGCAGCCTTGCGATCGAGCAGGGCAGCAGCCTGTTCTGGGAAGATGTGCTTGTCGACCAGCTTGCGGGAGAAGCGGCATGAGCGATCTCGAAGCCTATCGCGCCAAGGCCGCAGCCTGGCTGCAATCGGTCGCACCGACGTTTGGCCGCGATGCGCGCAAGGGCCTGTCCGAAGCCGATGATCTGGCGCTGGGGCGCCGTTATCAGAAGGCGAAGTTCGACGCGGGCTATGCCGGGATCAACTGGCCGACCGAATATGGCGGTCAGGGACTCGGCCACCTCGAGAAGGTGACCTTCGACGCCGAGGAAATGAAGCACGGTTTCCCGAGTTTCTATTTCGGCATTTCGCTCGGCATGCCGGTGCCAGTGCTGATGCAGTTCGGCACCGACAAGGAGTTCGTCAAGGAACGCGTGCTGAAGGCGCTGCAGGGCGAGGAAATCTGGTGCCAGCTCTTTTCCGAACCCTCGGGCGGATCGGATCTTGCGGGCCTGCGCACCAAGGCCGAGCCCGACGGCAATGGCTGGAAGATCAACGGTCAGAAGGTCTGGACGAGCTGGGCGCATTACAGCGACTATGGCGTTATCGTTGTGCGCACCGACCCGACCGTCGCGAAGCACAAGGGGCTCACCTATTTCTGGGTCGACATGAAGGCGCCGGGCGTCACCGTCCGCCCGATCAAGCTTGCCGGCGGCGATAGCCACGTCAACGAGGTGTTCTTCGACGATGTGAAGATCACCGACGATCACCGCATGTCGCCGGTCGGCGGCGGCTTTGCCGTGGCGATCGCAACACTGATGATCGAGCGTTATGTCGCGACCGACAGCGCGGGGTTCGGCCCGCATCTCGACCTGTTCGTAAACCTGGCGAAAGATGTCGAGCTCAATGGCCGCCCGGCGATCGAGGACGGGCGTATCCGGCAGCAGATCGCGCGGAACCATGCGATGCGCTCGGGGCTCGATTCGATCAACGTGCGTGCGCGGCTGATGATGCAGGCGGGCATGATCCCCGGCCCCGAAGGCTCGCTCAACAAGCTGGTCGCGGTGCGCTCGCGCCAGAAACTGTCGGAACTTGCGCTCGATTTGCAGGGCAGCGACGCGTTCCCTTTCAACGAACATGCATCGCAAAAGGAGGATTGGGCGTCGAGCTGGATCAACGCGCCGACGGGCCGCATCGCCGGCGGATCGGACGAAACATTGCTCAATACCATCGCGGAGAAGGTGCTCGGCCTGCCGCAGGATCATCGCCCCGACAAGGGCATCCCGTTCAATCAGATTCCCGCCTGAGGAGCCTTCCCCCATGAAGATCGATTCCAGTGTTTCAGCGGTCGTGACAGGCGGCGCATCGGGCCTCGGCCGCGCGACCGCCGAAGCACTTGCCGCGTCGGGCGTGAAGGTCGCCATTTTCGATATCAATGACACGCTCGGCGAAGAGGTGGCGGCATCGATCGGCGGGCTGTTCGTCCATGTCGACATCACCGACGAGCAGTCGGTTCTCGATGGTTATGCCAAGGCGCGCGCGGCGCATGGGCAGGAGCGCGTGTGCGTCCACTGCGCGATGACCTCACGCCGTGGCAAGACACTCGCCTATGACAAGGAGACGGGCAACTTCCGGCGCACGCCGACCGAGGATTATGCCTATGGCGTCGCGGGCATATTGACCGCGAGCTACCGGATCGGGTCCATCGCTGCCGAAGGCATGGCGACGCTTCCGGAGATGGAAGACGGTGAGCGCGGTGCGATCATCTTCACCGCGTCGGTCGCGGCACAGGACGCGCAGATCGGTCAGGTGATCTACGGTTCGGCGAAGGCCGGGGTCAACGGCCTCGTCCTGCCGATGGCGCGCGACCTGATGGATCTTGGTATTCGCGTCAACTCGATCATGCCCGGGGTGTTCGGGACGCCGCTGCTCGGCAATATGAACCCGAAGGTGAAGGAGAGCCTCGAAGCCTCGGTCCCCTTCCCCAAGCGGCTCGGCAAGGCCGAGGAATATGCGAGCCTTGCTATGGAGATGGTCCGCAACACCTATTTCAACGGTCAGGCGGTTCGCCTCGACGGCGCGATCCGTATGGCCCCCCGTTAAACTCCCCGCCAATTCCCTTTTCAATCAACCGACGATCCTCAAAGCTCTTCCACGAAAGGACATACCATGGCCGAGGCCTATATCATCGACGCCGTTCGTACCCCGCGCGGGGTCGGCAAGCCCGGAAAGGGCGCATTGTCGCACCTCCATCCGCAGCATCTCGCCGCGACGGTGCTCGCCGCGATCCGCGACCGCAACAATCTCGACACGGCGACCGTCGACGACATCGTCTGGTCGACCTCGTCGCAGAATGGCAAGCAAGGCGGCGACCTTGGCCGCATGGCGGCGCTGTCGGCGGGTTATGACACCAAGGCATCGGGCACGACACTCGACCGCTTCTGCGGCGGCGGCATCAGCTCGGTGAACTTTGCCGCGGCAAGCGTGATGAGCGGCATGGAAGATTGCGTGATCGCGGGCGGCACCGAGATGATGAGTTACACGACCGCCTACGCCGCCGAGCAGGCCAATGCGGGGCTCCCGCAGCGCCTGATGGGGTCGGGTCACGAGGCGCTCGACGAACTGCACCCGCAGTCGCATCAGGGTGTGTGCGGCGATGCGATCGCGACGATCGAGGGGATCAGCCGCGAGGCGCTCGACGCGCTCGCGCTCGTCAGCCAGCAGCGCGCCGATCGCGCGATCAAGGAAGGCCGCTTCAACAAGTCGGTGGTCCCGGTCCTGAATACCGACGGCAGCGTTGCGCTCGACCATGAGGAATTTCCCCGCCCCGAAACGACCGCCGAGGGTCTTGCTTCGCTCAAGCCCGCCTTCACCGGCCTTGCCGATTTCGACCTCGGCGGCGGCTTCACCTTCCGCAAGCAGGTCAATCGTCGTTATCCCGATGTCGAGATTCAGCATTTCCACCATGCCGGCAATTCATCGGGCGTCGTCGACGGCGCCGCCGCGCTGCTGCTGACGTCGAAGGACTATGCCGACAAGCATGGTCTCAAGCCCCGCGCGCGCGTCGTCGCTTACGCGAACATCGGTGACGATCCGACGCTGATGCTCAACGCGCCGGTCCCGGCTGCGAAGAAGGTGCTCGAAAAGGCAGGGCTCAAGAAGGAAGACATCGACGTCTGGGAAATCAACGAAGCCTTCTCGGTCGTCGCCGAGAAGTTCATCCGCGATCTCGATCTCGACCGCGAGAAGGTGAACATCAACGGCGGCGCGATGGCGCTCGGCCATCCGATCGGCGCGACAGGTTCGATCCTGATCGGCACTGCCCTCGACGAACTCGAGCGCTCGGGCGGCCGCTATGGCCTCGTCACCATGTGTGCCGCAGGCGGCATGGCGCCGGCGATCATCATCGAACGTATCTGAGGAACAGGAGAGCATCATGTCCGGGCCGCTGAAGGGTATCAGGATCATCGAATTTGCCGGCATCGGTCCCGGTCCCTTCTGCGGCATGATGCTCGCCGACCATGGCGCCGAGGTGATCCGTATCG
>JALDYH010000012.1:0-59371 GCA_032154175.1 Sphingopyxis sp.
CCGCGACCCTGACGCCCTACCAGGGCGAGGCGATCAACACCGCTCAGTTCATCCCACCAGACATCAAGCTTGGCCAACTGCCGCTTCACGAGCAAGGCACCCCACCCTTCAGGAAGACTATCGGCCAGAAATCCATGAAGGCCCTCAAAATCGCGTGTGCGGGCTTCGTGGAGACCCGGCTCGGGTGGATAAAGAGCTGGTGCAATCGGACGCTTGCCCGCCACTACTGCAGGTGACCATTCGAGCTGCGCCCGCCCGTTGGCCATCGCGAGTCGACCGATAGGCTGCACCAGACCGGATTCATCAGGCCACAACCCGATCTGTAAGGGAGCTACGGGAGCGCGCTTCATCCGGGCCGCCGTGGTGCGCGAACACGACGCTTGGATGCGTTCCCAGGATATCGCTGCTGGCGCTCAATTAGAGCATCCATGCTGGTGGCTACAGGCTCGGGAAACAAAGCCCTTAGATTCTGCTCGCACCGCAAAGCGATCGCAGCCCGTACAAGGTCGTCAATCGATGCCTTACCCTCGCTTTCCATGCGACGCCACGTGCGGTAAGATACGCCCGACCTTTCAGCCGCTTCTGCTTGCCCCCACCCTAACGCGAGCCGACGTGCGCGAATGTCACCGCCGATTGCTTCTGCAATCTCAAAGGGGGTCTCTAGCATTGTCCGCATATGGACGATTTTATGCTTAAAAGACTGGCCGAGAATCACGACGCCGAACCAAGTATCGCCGACAAACCGACCGCTACCGACGGCACACATCCCTCCGCGAACTCCTCTTCAAGACCTGGCTTCCGAGCCTCAATCGCAAGGAAACGATGATCCGGCATGCGCCCTTTCTATCATGCCAGAGACTGAAACGAGTTGTCGCAACTTGGTTGGCCGACGTCGCCGTATCAATCCAATTGCCACGCGCGTAGCTGCCAAACAGGATGTTCTTGAAACTGCAGGTGCCATAGCGCTCATCTGGTCGCAGTCTCGGTCGCGTCGCTGAACTCGGCGAAGATATTCGCCACGATACGTTCAAGCTCAAGCTGCTTTGCCGCAGGAAGGCGGTCGACGTTAGTGCGCTCAGGCACCTATTTCCCAAGAACCAGCCCCACCTAGCAAGACATGGGACATGGTGCCGTCGGGGTCCGGGGACCTGACCTCGTCGGCACTTACACCTTTAATTCCGCTGCAAGGCTTGCAGCCGTGACGATCTGAGTATGGCCGTGCCGCCGGAGCGCAGTAGGTCAGCCTTGTCGCCCGTCACCGGTCTGTCAGCCCTGCCCGCCCGGCATAACGCCAATAGAAAGTCGTCCCTTGGATCGGACGAGCGCCGAATATGCGGTAAGCTCGTCGGCTGATCGGCAATTGCTGCGATCTGATTGACGACGCGCTCTAACTCCGCGGGTCGAATGACTGCGCGGATCATTTCCCCTCGCGACACATCCTTTATCTCATCCCGCTGTTCATCAGCCTTGAAGCCTCCTCTACTAACGTCCTTCGGGCGTCCGATTCCGGTTCCGAAATTCGCGGGGCGTCAGGCCGGTGCGCTCTTTGAAGCAGCGACTGAAATAGGAAGGGTCACTGAAGCCCAAACTCATTGCGATCACCGTGATCGAGCGATCTTCAACTGCCATTTCGAGTTCTTTCGCAGCAATGTCTAACCGCTGATTCAGAATATATTCCGTGGCGGTAGTCCCCATCTTGGCAAAAACCTGCTGAATCGACCGGGTACTGACGCCAATTTCTACTGCCAGAGCGGCTGGCCGCAATTCGGGGAGGAAAAGGTCGCGCTCGATAATCTGCAGGATCCGTTCGTGGGTCGAGAGCGGTCCGGCCTCGTTCGAACGGAACCAGCGCGCCTTGACGCAGAGGGTGTTACCGATGAGGGCAAGAAGTGTCTCCGCCAACGATTCCCTATAGGGCGTCTCGTCGATAACCGACGGTCCCTGACGCCAGATCGACCCGAGAAAATCCCTTAACATCTGCACTCCTGGCGCCTTGCCGCTGATGACGATTGCGCTGTTGGCGCCAAGCCAGTCCCATCCGGATTTGAGGCGGGTGTGCTGGACTTCCAAGGCGAGCAATTCGCTCTTGTCCGACATGGCCAGCGAGTAGGGCGCGTCGCTGTGGAAGAAAATGGCATCGCCCGCAGCTAGAACGCCGTTCCTGCCGCTTTGCGAAGCGACGCCGGACCCGCGAAGCTGAATGTAAAAGACTATGCAGCGATCCGGCTCGGGACACCCCCTACCCGCTTTCCAGCGCTCGATGATCTGCCGATTGGAAACGAGTTTGGCCAGAATGATATCATCTAGCATCCAGCTCGACAGGGACGCCCGCAGCTTGTTTGCCGCAACCGCTGCCTTGCCGGGAAAAACCCGGCCCAGCGCCAGCCGCCAGCTGTCGGCACGTTCGCCAGGCAGACAGGACAGGGTGGAGAAACTCCCCGGGTCGGATGGCATTACGGCCGCCTCCCGCTCTGAAATGTCTGTCGATGTTAGGAACGACATGACAACTCCCCCGCTTCGCCCTCTATCGTCACGTTCCCACGTCTAACCTCATTGCGCAATCAGGGCAGCTGATTTCCCGATCGGGGATTCGCATCTGTCCTGTTTTACGGTTCGTGTCCGCCGCAGACAAATGGCTCGCCATCATCGATTCATCGCTAAACCAATAAGCAAAAGGGGACGGGATGATGAAGGCGCGTAGAATCATTTTGGCAATATTACTGCAAACGGCTGCATGGACGCCCGCGGCGGCGCAGACGGTCGCAACCGGCGAGGAAGACAGCGAAGACAAAGCACAAGGTGTAGAGGATATCATCGTGACGGCTCGCTTCCGCAGCGAGAATCTGCAAGATACGCCGATCGCGATCACGGCGATCAGCGGCGAGAGCCTCACTCAAAGCGGGCTGACGAGCACAAGCCAGATTGGCCGGCTGGCCCCCAATGCCTATCTCCGCGCCAACGGGCAACAGTTCGGCCGGTCGCTGACGGCCTATATACGCGGCGTCGGCCAATCCGACTTCGACTATGCGTTCGAACCAGGCGTCGCGATGTATATCGACGGCATCTATTATTCGACCTTGCTGGGCTCTGCCTTCGATCTTGTTGATATCGACCGGATCGAGGTTCTGCGCGGTCCCCAGGGCACCTTGTCGGGACGCGGCGCCATCGGCGGGTCGATTAATCTCGTTTCCCGCAAGCCGGAGGGCGACAACAGCGGAGCGATCGAAATCACGGCCGGTAGCTTCAACCGGATCGACGCAAAGGCCTCCTTCGACGTACCGGTTGTCCCCGACAAGTTGTTCCTGCGCGCAAGCGGTGTGGTGAAATCGCACAAAGGCTATCAGAAGCAGGTCGATTTCACCTGTGATATGGCGCGTCGCGGCACCCCAACGCTGGCTGGCAATCTGCCGAGTGCGGCAGGCGTTAAAGGCGACGACTGCGTCATCGGGCGCTTCGGCGGCGAGGATGTGAAAGCAGGTCGCATCGCACTGCGCGCGCTGCCGTCGGACAGGCTGGAGATCAACCTGTCGGCCGATTATACCCGCGACACATCGAGCGCGCAGGCGGCATCCATTCTCGGTCTCGGCGATGTTGACTTCGCGACTACCCCGCCAAACCTGATCCGGCATACCGTCCCCGGGACGACCACGGGGATTCCAGCCGCCTATCTCGCGTGGAACACTCTTGTCGGTATCCCGGTTTATTCCGTTCCCTATGATGCCCGCTTCCTCAGCCCCGATCCTTTTGTAAGCTATGCGACATACAGCGGCGCCGGCGACGTCGACTATGACCGGCCTTCCCTGGAAAACTGGGGCGGCGCCGGCACAGTCGACTATGATCTGTCCGACGCAGTGCATGCCAAGTTCATCATCGGGCATCGGGGATACAAGACCAGCTATGCTGCCGACAGCGATCTTTCGCCCCTGCCGCAGATGCTCACCTTCGGAAAACTCCGCCACCGTCAGACGTCAGCCGAGCTACAACTGACCGGCAGCGCGTTCGACTCGACGCTCGACTGGACCCTCGGCGGATATTTGTCGGATGCGCATAGCTCTGAAAAGACACGGGTTGAGTTGGGTGCCTATTTCTTCACGCTCAACCGCGACAACGTTATCGCTTCCAGCAACCGCTCGGTCTTTGGGCACCTCGTCTGGTCCGCCGCCGATGCACTGCACCTGAGTGGAGGATTGCGCTACTCGCGCGACGAGAAGAATTTCAGTTTCGATAATGGTTTCGTGGCCCGGGCGGTAAATAGCCATGCCTCGCGTGTCGACTGGAAGATCGGACTGGATTTCAAACCAACCGATGACATGATGATCTACGGCTCGGTTGCGAGCGGCTATCGGCCAGCGTCGTTTAATCCGCGGCCTTACATTCCGTCTCAATTCAAATCGGTCGATGGTGAGGAACTGATCGGATATGAGCTGGGCGCCAAAACCAGTCTGTTCGACAATCGCGTACATCTGAACGTCGCGGGATTCTTCAGCGACTACAAGAAACGGATCATCGCGTTGTCAGCGTTCGACGTCGCGAACAATGTGCCCGATACTTTATTCGCCAATGGGCCCGCCAAGATACACGGTGTCGAGGCCGAGCTGCAGGCCGAACCCATCGACGGCCTGCGTATAAATGCAGCGTTCGGATACACTAAATTCAAAGCGCGAGATCTGCCGCTCGACAAGCTGCCCGGGGTTCCGGAGTTCAACAGCGCCTTCGGCATCGAATATGAGGCATCGCTCGGATTGGCCGGCTTTCTCACGCCCCGCGTCGACTGGTTCTACACATCGGCGGCGACCTTCGTTGTGGGTGCGAGTTCCCTGCCACCACCGCCCGAAGACACCCAGCCGGCCTATTCGCTTGTTAACGCACGCCTCACTTGGGATGCGCCGGCAAAGGACTGGTCCGTCTCGATCATGGTCTCCAATCTGTTCAACAAATTCTACGCGGAAACCATCCAGGATTGGCGAGCGCTTGGCGGAACTTTTACCGGCGAGTATCAGCCCGCCGCCCCGCGGCAATGGTCGATCGCCGTTCGGCGAAAATTCTGATCTCCCCTGCCTGACTGCAAAGGAAGCTTCGAAATGCTGAAGAAATCAATGACATTCTCCCTGTTCGGGATCGCATCAATCGCGGTTGCCGCGGTGATCGGGAATAGTTTCAATATGACAGCGAGCGCAGCTGGACCCGCAGCTTCGGCGTCGCCGCCTCCACCCGCAGCCGCCCTGATCCCGTCTGGGGAATATGGCGCCGACAAGGCCCACGCCTATCTCAACTTCTCCTACCTTCACCAAGGCTATTCGCGCCCGGTGCTGGGTTTCGATGCCTTCGACGTGCGTCTGACGCTCGATGTCGATGATCCAATTAAATCGAAGGTTTTCGTGAACATCAACCCGGCTAGCATCGATGCCGGAACCGAACTATTCAAATCCCATTTGCTAAGCTCGCGCTGGTTCGACGTCGAAAAATATCCGGAAATCAGGTTCGTTTCGACATCCGTGGAATCGACGGCGGATCCAAAGAAATGGAAGTTGAATGGTGACCTCACGATCAAGGGAGTCACGAAGCCCGTGACGCTCGACGCGACGCTGAATCGAGCCGGCAACGGATGGTGGACGAACAAGCCGATGCTGGGCTTCTCTGCGACCGCGACGATCAAGCGGTCGGCTTTCGGCATGGGCGAATATGTGCCGCAGATCAGCGACGATGTTAATGTCATGATCGAGCTCGAATTGGACAAGATGGACAATCAATAGGCCACACCAAGGCGCAGGGAAGGAGTTGTCCGACCCGGCGCGTATGTAAGGCCGGGGAACCAGCATAGATGACGATCGACCGATATTATCGAATGGCCATTTTCCTTCATTGGAGCATCGCCCTTCTGCTCGTGTTCCAATTCATGATGGGCGTGCGAATGGCCACCGGGCCTGCTGGCCTCTCCCAATATTGGGTCTATCAGCTTCACAAATCGGTTGGCTTTCTGATCTTGGCGGCCAGCCTGCTCAGACTGGCTGTACGGTTGCGATATCAGCCTCCTCCCGCACTCGACGACAAGCCAGCGGTTCACGGTTTGGCAAAGGCAGTTCATCTCGGTCTCTATGCAGTCATGATCGGCGGGCCGCTGACCGGCTGGGCGCTAGTATCCACAGCATCCACGCGCGTGCCCACGAAGATATTCGGCTTGGTGCCGGTGCCGCATCTCCCATTGCCGAATGCATTTGGGGTTATATCCGAGAATGCTCATACAATCGTAGCGTGGACCGGCGCCGCTTTGCTCGCACTTCACGTCGGTGGCGCTGTTCGTCATCAATTTTTCCGGAAGAAGCCAATTCTGCTCATGCTTCCGCCCTATCCAGCGTCCTTCAGCATCGGTGCGATCTGGTCAGGCATTGGGGCAGCCATGGCGGCCGCGCTTGCTTTGGGATGGTTTGTAGCCGTTCCTGCTGGAGAGGAGATACCAGTACGTTCAAAAGCGGACGCCGCCCCAGCGCTTGCGGCGAATACAACCGCGTCCAGGATGCTGTTGCCTGTCGGTCAACCGGATCAGCAGGCAACAACGCCTTCTCCTGTGTCTCCGGCGGCCGAGACGCCGAACACGGTTGCCGTCGTTCCTTTACGTCGATGGACGCTTTCCGATAATCGGACTCTCCGTTTTTCGACGAGCTTCGACGGCAGCGCGATCGATGGAAGTTTTGGCCGATGGTCAGGCGACATTCGTTTCAGCAAAGATCATCTCGATACCTCGACCATCGATATCAATATCGATCTGGCATCGGTACGAAGCGGCGACGATGCACGTGACGACACCCTGCGCGGCGACGAGTTTTTCGATGTCGCCCGCCATGCCACGGCCCGGTTCAGGGCACGGGGAATACGCCGACTGGACGGTGATCGCTTCCGCGCCACGGGAACTTTGTCATTACACGACGTGTCGCGTCCGGTGACGATCAATTTCACGCTGCGCGGCGACGAAAAGCATGTGACCGTCAACGGCGCAGCCTCCCTCGATCGTTCGGCTTTCGGCGTTGGAACCGGACAATGGGCATCCTTCGATCAAATCCCCGCTGCGGTGGGGATCCGTTTCTCATTCTCGGCGAACGCGGAGAAAGTAGATGGAGCCGACTAACGGACCGACTGCGTTCACCGATGAGCGGTGAAGCAGGAGTGCTGCCGCACGTTGGCAACGCAACGACAGCGAGCGTTCGCCACAGATGCATTGCCCGGCAGGAGTATCCCTGTCATAGCCCCGTGCCATGACACGGGAACTGACAGACACCATTCTTCGAGTGGTCGAACGCGCGCCCCAATGGATTCGGCGCGATCTCGATGCGAAGGATTCTGTCGCACGCATTCGCGCCGAGGAAGCTCTCGCCGCCATGATTGCAGACGCGCTTGATCAGCAAGCCCGCTAGGGTTCTTAAAAGACAGGCGAGAACATAACCGGCCTGCGCACTCCCGCAGGTCCCCTCTGGCGGCTATTAGCTGAGCTTGTCTGGGTTCGCCGACGTCAGTGCGTCGCCCCCATCACCCAGCATAGCTGCCAACGGAATGATTTGAGTGTCCGAGCTCCCTGGCGACGACCATTTGAAGTCTCTTTTGCCTAACTGAACTCGTCGAATATAATCTCAACGGCGAACCGGAGTCCGAGTCCATGTCGACAGACAGGCATTGCCAAAGGCGGTTCCACGTCGAGTTCCTGCCGACGACTGACGGATACAGGAATCTCCCTAACCCTATCGCCCGAGCCGCTGCTGCACCAAAGAGCTCGCCCGAGATGCCTCAACTTCCTTATCGAATGCCGCCCGCGCTGCCAATTCGTTGGAGAAACCCGGCCGTTCTGGTGAACGGAGGGTGGTCATGAAAAAGTTCGTCGCCAAAACCGCACCGCCGTGAACAAGATCGTTCCGCCAAAGTTCGACACCCTCCTCATGGGCTATGATTTGCTTCTCACCAGCCATATTCTTTCTCCTTGTTGCGTCGGTAGCAACAGCGGAACAGCGATGCGAGCGAAGATCGCGACCCACTGCGCCTCTTCGGATATTTAAGCCTGCTCTTCACTGGGACCGGGTCGAAAAACGCTGCTTCACTGGCCCGCCACTAAGGTATGCATCAATCACGCCGCCGCTAATGCGCTCAATCGCCTCACGCAATCTTGCTTTGGCGGTCCGCTTAGCGGCATCTGTCATATCTCCACCGTTGAGGCGCGCGTGGCGCGCAGTCGACGCGCTTGCGCATTCTCGGCGCCTTTCTGGAGATGGTGCAAGCTATGGAGGGGCGTCTGGCACTGCGTCTGCATCACAAAGTCTCGGTGCTGGCAGCCAAGCAGATGGAGCATCAATACGTAAATTGCCACCCGGGAACCGGCCTACTTGCGCAGATGCCCAGCTAGCCCAGGCTTGGGAGGCTAGAAATGATCGCGCCCATCTGCACCCATGTCGAAACGCGACAGGCGATTGGCGGGACGCCCACAATCCACTATCATGACGTCTCGCGAGCGCTCGTCAGGCGTCGATCATTCCTGCATTATTGATCAAGCAGGCAGCGCGGGAACTTCACGCATCAACAATCGATCGCGTAAAGAACGGGGCATCGCGCCAAGCAGCCTCACGAGATGACCTGGCCGCCGCGGGAACAGGTGATTGGGCTTCAATTCGGCAATGGCCCGCATTACATGATCGACCGCCTCTTCTTCTGAAATCTCACCGGGCGCGGGCATTCCGTCATCCTTGGTCGCCTCGGTGGCAATGAAGCCGGGATGGAGCGTGACGAATTTTATGTCGAAGGCGTCAAATTCCAGACGGCATGTATCGATGAGCATCTTCGCAGCTGCCTTGGCAGCGCAATAGGGTCCTTGGAGCGGCACAGGAATCAAACCGGCCAGTGAGTTGGTATGAGCGATCACGCCGCCGCCCTGCCCGCGCATATGGTCCAGCACAGGAAACAGGCAATTGACGATAACATCGTAATTCGAACGCATATAACCTGTCACTTCATCCGCATTCATTTTCCGCATGTCTAGGGCGGGTGCGCCACCGGCATTGAGAAGCGCCAAGTCTAAATGCTCGAATACCCCGACTACATCATCCACCATCGCGCGTGCCGCACGGGAATCTTCCAGGTCGACAGGGAAGGCAACTGCCGTGCCGCCCGCCTGCGCAATCTCGTCGACAAGAGAGGCAAGGCGGTCTGACCTCCGGGCGGTTACGGCGACCCTTGCACCTTCTGCCGCCATTCGGACAGCCGCAGTGCGGCCAATGCCGCTCGAGGCCCCCGCCACGAGGACGGTTTTTCCTCGAAGATCGAAGCGATGCTTAGCCACAGATTTTCCTTCCCTCGCTATCTCAATCCGATGAAAATTCGGCAAGCCGGCTTCATCCGGGGCCTTTAATATCAGAATATTTTCTGGTTTTCTGACTGCCTCGGGTCCATTCTGTCAAGAAATTTGAAGTCTCTGCGGCACTATTCGGAAATTTACTTGATTCGCTTGTTGCCTTTCAGAGAAAGGTAGGACGAGAATGCATACGATGAAGAATGAAACAGGACGCCCCGAGATACGGCGCCCCGCCCAAAAGCGGAGTCGCGACCGCTTCGAGGCAATCCTCGACGGCGTCGAGCGGCTGCTCGAAAGCCGGCCGCCGGCGGCTATCAGCATCCCGGCCATCGCCGCGGAGGTCGGCATTTCGCCGCCGTCGATCTATCATTTCTTTCCCGAGCCGCAGCTTGTGTTCAGCGCCCTTGCTGAGCGATATCTCAAGCATTTCGAGGAAGGCGCCCTTGCCTATGTCCCGGAAGGCATCGAAAGCTGGCAGGAACTCCAAACGCGGCAATTTCGTGCCGCCCAGAAATGGTTCAACGAACATCCTGCCGCGCGGCAAATCCTTCTCGAAGGTCCGGCGCGATCATCCGACATTCGCCTGCAGGATCTCGACAGCAATTTCTTCACTGCCGGATGCAGCATCCAATTGATGTCTCAAATGTTCGTGATGCCCGATATACCCGACCTACATGATCGTCTTGTCGAAGTCATCGTGATCAATGACGCGATCTGGTCACTGTCCGTCCATCGCTATGGCTACATCACTGATCCAATGGAGGAGCAAGCACGTCGCGCGCGCATCGCCTATGCACGGACCTTCCTCCCCGAATTTCTACCGCGACGCTTCGATGACACGAGAGGCAATGGGACGAGTTAGAAAAATTCTCCCGCATTTTTGCTCGCGGCCGAACGCTGCGCGGTACACCTCGAGATGGTTGCATCGAAAATCGCCTTGCCCTCATCGATAGGAATGGTGTTCATACTGAGCGGCGAGAGCCATTTGAGAGGGGTTATGCAACCCAGAACTGCCGGGCCTAGGTGTTTAGTCCCGGCATTTGGTAGATCGGGTTGACGCTGAGTCGATCAGGTTCTGAAGTCCAGCATTTGCAGATTTATTCGTAGGATGTAAGCCCGCTGAGCGTTCTGAGCCGACGAGCGGAGTTATAGGCGTCCACGAAGTCGGCGAGATGCGTCCGCCGCTGCTGATAGCTCTCGTAGTGGAAGCGCTTGGCGGTTGCTTCCTTGATGGTGCGGTTCATCCGCTCGACCTGTCCGTTAGTCCACGGGTGGTTCGGTTTGGTAAGCCGGTGCTCGATGTTGTTGGCTTCGCAGATCATATCGAAGCGCATCTGGCGTGACCAAGCGGTGTTACGGCTGCTCGGCGAACTGGATGCCATTGTCGGTCAGGACCGTGTGGATGCGGTAAGGTGCGGGCTTCAGCAGATGCTCGAGGAATTTCCCATGCTGTTGCGCGTTCACGCCACTTCGCCACCGTCTTGGGGTTGATGCCCAACTCCCGGCTCAGCCTCGCGAGCGAAACTTGCGATCGCTGTATTGCTGCTCGGACGGCGGGCGGCGTCGTGGCGCTCTCGTGACGTACTTGTCCCATATGGCTTCCTTCCACTCCAACGAAAGGATCGCACCATCAAACCGTGGGATCAAACCCCAAGCGACGAGATTGAACCCTAGGAATGGGTGTCTGGCCTCAGGAGCGGCCGCAGCATAGCACATATAGCCGCCGTATGCCCCCAGGCACGGCGAAGCGGCTGGCGTCGAGCGTGGCGTCCATTTCGAGCACGCAAACGAGCGCGCCGATATCCTTGACAGGGTTTTCGCGCAGGAAAGGCCCATTGTCGTGGTTCACGAAGCACTTGCCGAATCCGGTCGAGTCGCGGACGTTGGGTAAGAACAGAGCGATACCAAGCTCGTTGATCCCCTGCCCCCGAACTGCTCGCTCGTTTTGGGGCGTGTCCTCATCGACACCCTTGTCGACACGCCTCTGCTGTCGCTCTATCGTCTGGTGGTCGGAGAGGCTGGCCACTTCCCGCATTTCGCCGAAATGTTCTACGAACGCCGTCCACGGCGCGGAAAGGAACGCCTCGGCGCGTGGATCGGTGCGCAGATGAAGCGCGGAGAGCTCCGGCCGGGTGATCCGATCGAGGCGACCAACCAGGTCGTGGCGCTTTGCCAGGCCGGCCTGCATGTCCAAGCCGTTCTCGGGCTCCCGCAACAGCGAGACGGCGACCGGATCGGCCGGGACGTCGATGCCGCTGTCGACAGCTTCTGCCGGGCCCGGGCGCCGGATCGCTGATACCATCCCAAGCCGAAGCGCCCCGAACATTCAGGGCAAGGCGGCGACCACCTTCTGATTGATCGTCCCCAACAGGCCGTTGCCCACATGCATGACCACGCTGTCACCAAAGCTCAGGAACGCTGTCCTCGGCGCGCCATGTTCGATCATCTCGATCGCGCGGCATTCGGAGATGCAGGTCGAGCCGACCCTGGCGTGATCCGGATTGGACACAGTGCCCGAGCCGATGACGGTGCCGGCGGGCAATGAACGGCTGTGCGCGGCGTGCGCGATGAGCTCATGAAAGCCATAGGCCATCGCGTCGCCGACGGGGCTTCCAAACCATCGGCCATTCACCTCGACAGTAAGTGGCAGGCAGACGCACCCGTCGCGCCAGGCATCGCCCAGTTCGTCCGGTGTGACGGCGAACGGGGCGATGCTGCACGCCGGCTTGGCCTGCACCCAACCGAATCCGGTCTTCATTTCGATCGGGGCTATGGCCCGGAGCGACCAGTCGTTGATCAGCACGATCAGGCGGACATGCGCCAGCGCCTCGGCGGCGCTGCATCCCATTGGCACCTCTCCGGTGATGACGCCGAACTCACCTTCGAAATCGATGCCGTCCGCCTCGCTCGGCAGCGGCACGTCGTCGGTCGGGGCGATGAACTGATGGCTCATGCCTTGATACATCAGCGGCTTATCGGTTTCGATCGGAGGGAGGTTTAAGGCCTGCTGCATGAGGTCGCCATGCGTCGGGAATGCCGAGCCATCGAGCCATTGCCACGCCCGCGGCAACGGCGCGTCAAATGCAACGGATTCGGCCACCTCACCCTGCTCGCTTGCGACCGCAGCTTCGCGCAGCGCCGGCAGCGCGCTGTCCCACGCGTCGAGCGCCGATTGCAGCGTGGACCACAGCCGGGCACTTCCGAGATGTGCATGCCGTCCCGGCTGACCGCGACGAGCCTGCCGTCGCGTCCACCGCGTTTCAGTGTTGCCAGCCTCATGACTCGAAAATAGCCACGGCGCGGGTCCACCCGGCCGATGCGCCCTTGATCTTGTGCGGGAAGCAGCTGACCGTGAAGCCGTTGCCCGGCAGCACTTCCAGATTGTGCAGCTTTTCGAGGTGGCAATAGCCGATGTCGCGCCCGGCCTTATGCCCTTCCCAGATCAGCGAGGTGTCGCCGGTTTCCTTGACGCGCTCGGCGGTGTGAGCGAAAGGCGCGTCCCAGCTCCAGGCGTCTGTACCGGTCACGCGAACGCCGCGGCTCGTCAGATACATCGTCGCTTCATAGCCCATGCCGCAGCCGACATTGACATAGTCGGGCCGGCCGAGCGCCTTGCCGGCCGCGGTGTTCACCAGAACGATGTCGAGCGGCTGGAGTTCGTGTCCGATCCGCGCCAGCTCGGCTTCCACATCCGCCGCGGACACGACATAGCCGTCCGCGAAATGCCGGAAGTCGAGTCTCACGCCAGGCCGGAAACACCAGTTGAGGGGCACTTCATCGATCGTGATCGAACGCTCGCCCCCATTCATCGTCGGATGAAAGTGATAAGGCGCATCGAGATGGGTACCGCTATGCGTGGTCAGCCTGACCCATTCCGACGCCGCGAAGCCGGCCTCGTCCGGGGTGTCTTTCGCCGTCACGCCAGGAAAGAACATGTCCAGCTCGGGCGCTGTGTCCAGGTGCGTCTGGTATGTGATCTCCGGCTTCAGAAACGGCGGATCGCTCACGACATCGTTGCACAGCGTGATCGACAGATCGATGAAACGGCGGGTCATGCGGCATGGCCTCCAAGCGTTTGTGCGAACCAGTCGGACAGGAGATCGCGGCCATAGGCCATATTGTCGGCGCCGACATGCTCGACCCCGCCTTCGCGCGACGTGAAGATCACCTTCTCGCGGCGCTGCGAATTGACCAGCTGATCGTAAAGGTCGTCGGCATAGGCGACACCGATCTGGCGGTCGTTCGCGCCATGCGTAACGAGAAACGGCACCTTGATCCGGTCCATATGGCCATTGAGATTCATCGCTTCGGATCTTGCAAGGAAGTCCGCCTGATCGGTCGCGCCGAAGGCCCAATGCACATGGGCCCAATAATGCGGAACCGGGTTCTCGCCTTCGCGCGCCATGCGCTTGTCCTGCACTTCGCGCCAATTGTGGTTCGCCCCCCATACCGCACCACTCGCGAAACGGGGCTCATAGGCCACCGCGCGCGGTGCGAAATGGCCGCCCAGCGAGATGCCCGTCATGCCGATCCGCGCCGGCTCGACCTCGGGTTGCGTCTCGAGCCAATCGACCGCCTTGCTCGCCCAGCTTTCGCTATGCGGATGGACCGGCAGTTTCTGCAACCGCAACGCCTCGCCCGAGCCGGGCTGATCGACACACAGCGTCGAGATGCCGCGTCGAGCCAGTTCCGCCGGCAATCGCGTCCAGTAAAGCAGTTCCTTGCAGCTATCGAGGCCGTTGCAGAACACCACGACCGGCTTGCGCCCCGGGCCGGGCGCGCGGGTGAACAGCGCGGGCATCGTGCCGGTCTCGAGCGGGATCTCCACGCGCTCGCGATTGATCTGGCCGAGCGCGGTCGAGCGGTCGAACGCGTCGCGCGCCCTGGCAAAGGTGGCCTCGCGGCCCGGCGCGCCATGGCCCTGCATCCGCTCGGCGGTGATCAGATAGAGCGAGGCGCGCTCAAGCTTGTTCGAGGCAGAGAAGGCCAGCCCCTTCGCCTCGTCTTCGGCCGCCAGCTCGAGCAGCTTGTCGCCCATCGCAGCCCATGCCCTCATGAACTGCGGCGTGCCGGCGTCCGCCCCGCTATCGGCGGCGTCTTTGATCGGCTTGCACATGTCGATGATCTCACCGAGCTGCGCCCCGCTCTCCATCGCGATGGCGACCGACAGGTTCCAGATATAATTCGGAAAATATTCGAACAATGCCACGCTTCAAGCCTCCGCCGGCTGGAACAGACCCGCGTCGGGCTCGGGGTGTGGCATGGTCTGCGGCCCGCCAATGCCGATGCCCCACTGGTCCATCACCTTGGGACCCGGAACGTGCACCTTCGCCTCGTGCGTTTCGAAATCGACATCCTCCAACTCGGACGTGTATTCGACCGCAAAGCCGGCTGGCGTGGTGAAATAGCTGAACGTGTTGTTGCCCGCGGTATGGCGCCCCGGTCCCCAGCGAATGTCGGTGCCCTGCTGTTTCAACCGTGCGATGCCGACCATCATGTCATCGACGCTCAGCATATCGTAAGCGACATGATTGAGGCACGGCGGCCCTGGCAGAACAGCAAGACGATGATGCGCCGAATTGCAGCGCAGAAAGCACATGAAGTCCCCGAGCCAGTCGCTGACCTTGAACCCCAGCACATCGACGAAGAATCCGACCATCGCCTTGTGGTCGGGCGAGTGCAGTACGATGTGGCTGATCGTCTGGGGGACGCCTTCCCATCGCGAGACCGCACGCGCCTCGCGGCGCGCGACGTCGCTCGACACTTCGAACGGCAAGCCGTCGGGAGAGAAGAAGCGGAAGCCATAACCCCCGCCCATCGTGGTCAATGCGCGCGGCGCGAAGATCACCTTGCAGCCCGCGGCGAGGACCTGGTCGTGCAGTGCATCGACGTCGGCGCGGGTGTCCGCCGCCAGCGCGATGACATCGACGCGCTTGGCATCTGCCTGACGCAGGCGCACGACATAGTCTTCGGCGCCGCCGTCGGCCGCGAAATGAACCATTCCATCCTTCTCGCCTGCCTCGATCAGCTTCCACTGATCGTTGTAGAAGGCCCGCTCCGCCTGGAGGTCGGGCACGGCATAACCGACATACCGGATTTCGTTCACTCGAGTCATTTCACGATCCTTAAAGCTTGGGTTTTGATGCCGTTCATGGGAGTGCATTGCGCCGTGCGATGCCGCCCAAAACCGCAGCGCTGGGTTTTGGCGTGCGGCGAAAAGTCTGCCGATCGAGCGCACACAATCCGAAGCGGGGGGCGTAGCCGAAGCCCCATTCGAAATTGTCGATCAGCGACCAGTGCAGATAGCCATGGACAGGAACGCCTTCGTCCATCGCCTTGCGCAGTTCGGCAAGCGCGGCGGGGATCAACCATGCCCGCATGCTGTCGTCGGTCGTGTTGACGCCATGCTCGGTCACAATCACCGGCAGCTTGGTCGCTTCCCATGCGTAGCGGACCGCGCCGGCAAGCGAGCCCGCCCAAACTTCCGCGCCGGCCATGTTGCGCCGAGCATCGGCGGCTACCGGCACCAGCCCCTTGTCGTTCCAGATTTTACGCTCGTAATTCTGGACGCCGATGAAATCGCACGTTTTTGCCGCCGCGCGCAGCCACTCCCCGTAATAGCGCTCGCGCATCTGGTCGCGAACGCTATTCCGGCCTATCGACTGATCGTCAATGATTGCCAGACTTACGCCGACCGGCAGATCGCCGCGCACCGCCCTGATCGCCTCACGCCCGAGCCTGTGGCCCGTGACCTGGTTCGCGGTATACGCACGCTTGTCCTCGATATAGAGCGCGATGCCAGACGTGTATTTCGCCACGCCCAGCTTCTTGGCCGCGGCGTCGTGCAGCGCACGATCGCCGGCAAGGAGGTCACCGGGCAGCAGTTCGGCGACCAGCCCCGCGAGATTGGGCTCGTTTAGCGTCAGCGCATGTCCGATTCCACCCGCCAGATGGCGCGCGGCGCGGTCGCAAAAACGGGCGAAGAGCTGCGGCGCTTCGGGATTGTGCCAGCCGTTGCGTTCCGCGAACCAGCGCGGCGTAGTGAAGTGATTGAAGGTCACTACGGGATAGATGCCGCGCTCGCGACAGCCGTCGATCATCGCCTTGTAATGATCGAGCATCGCGTTGGAGAACTGGCCGGGATCCGGCTCGATCCGTGCCCATTCGAGGCCGAAGCGATAGGTATTCAGCCCTAGCGACTTCACCAAATCAAGGTCGACCGGCCAAAGTTCGAAGCTGTTCGCCGCATCGCCGGAGCGGTCGGCAAACATCGTATTGGGCAGGTTTTCGAGCACCCACAGATCGGCATTCAGATTATTGCCTTCGACCTGATGCGCTGCAGTCGATGCGCCCCACATGAAGCCCTTGGGAAACGCCTTTTGCGGGCCGCGCGCCATTGCCCTGGTCGCGGTCATCAGACCGGCCGTTGCCGCTCCAGCGCCGGCAAGCATAGTCCTTCGGGTCAATGTCATATCTACATCCCATCCGTCCCTTTTCTTGGACACGCTTAGATCGCGCCCTGCTTCAAAAGCTCGACCGCATGCGAAACCGCGCGCGCGGTCAAGGCCATGTAAGTCAGCGACGGGTTCTGGCAGGCCGAGGAACTCATCTGCGCGCCGTCCGTGATGAACAGATTCACAATGTCATGCGACTGGCTCCATTTGTTCAGCACCGACGTCGCGGGGTCTTGGCCCATGCGCGCGCCGCCCATTTCATGGATCGACGTACCGCCATTGTTCGGCTGGTCGAAGCCCATGATGACCTGACCGCCGGCCCCGCTCAGCATCGCTCCGGCCTCGCGTTTGGCATCGGCGAGCGCTGCAAGCTCCTCGGCGCCGTGCGCGAAGTCAATCTTGAGCTGGGGAATGCCATGTGTGTCTGTCTTGTTGCTGAGTGCGAGGCGATTGCTCGCTCGCGGCACGCTCTCGGCGAAGGTGACCAGCACCATCGTCCACATGCCCGGGTGACGAAGTTCGTCCTTGAACGCCTTGCCGATCCCCGGTTGGCGCTTGCCGCGCGACCAGGTGCCTTGCAGCGCGCCGCCCTGGAATGAATAGCCACGCGTAAAGCCGTCGCCGTCCAGCGTGTCGAGATTGCGGAAACGCGGCACGACGATCCCGGTCGGGCGGTTGCCGAACGAGGTTCGGCCCTCAAAACCCGGCACGATCGCCAGCGCGGCGATTGCATTGGCGTGATCCATGATGTGCGTGCCCAAAATGCCGCTCGAATTCGCCAGGCCGTTCGGATTGGCTTCATCGCGTGAATTCAGCAGCAGCTGCACCGAATTGAACGCCCCGGCGTTGAGGAAGACGAGGCGCGCCGTTGCGCGGCCACGCACGCCCGTTTCGCGATTCACCCAGCGAACCCCGGTCACGCGCCGCGTCGCCGGATCATAATCGATCTTTTCGACGATCGCGTCCGTTTCCACCGTTAGGCGGCCGGTCTTCATCGCGGCTGGCAAGGTCGACGACTGGGTCGAGAAATAGGCGCCATAGGAACAGCCGCGTGCGCAGATGTTGCGGTTCTGGCACGCGCCGCGGCCCTCACTGCCCTTGGCCTCGGTCAGGTTCGCCGTACGCCCGATCGTGATCCGACGATCAGGATATTTTGCCAGCACGCGTTCGCGCAGCGCCTGTTCTACGACGTTCAGTGCCATCGGCGGTTGGAACTTGCCGTCCGGAAGTTGCGCCATCCCCTCGGCGGCACCCGACACACCAATGAACTCCTCGACCTTGTCATACCAGGGCGCGACATCGGCATAGCGGATCGGCCAGTCGGTGCCTTTTCCGTCGCGGCGGTTGGCGTCGAAGTCATAATCGGACCAGCGGTAGCATTGCCGGCCCCAGGTCAGCGAGCGACCACCCAGCTGATAGCTGCGGAACCAGTCGAACTTGCTCGCGCCGCCGGTATCGTAGGGGTTTTCGACATCGTTGACGAAATGCCCTTCCGTAAACTCGTTGAAATGCCGGTTGAGCATCTGCACCGGATATTCGCGCGAATAGCGTTCAGCGTCGCCTACCCCTCGAAAGGGCAGCTCCCACGGCGCCTTATCCTCCGTCGTGTAATCCGTTTGGTGCTCGATGTTGCGACCACGCTCGATCATCAGGACCTTGAGGCCAGCCTCCGTCAGCTCCTTGGCGGCCCAGCCGCCGGTGATGCCGGAGCCAACGACGATCGCGTCGAATTGCGGATCTTGTACCATCAACCAAACTCCACCGCGGTCCAGTCGCTAGACCACGCCCGAGCGCTCGGCAGCAGCGGCAAATCGGGGTCGAACCGTCCCGGCACCAATTCATAGCGGAGCTCGCGCGCAGCGCCGGGCTGCGAGGTATAATAGCCAGTCAGAATCAGTCCCTTTATGGCGACCCAGGGCGTCCATGGCGCGCCCCGCGCCATCGCGTCGGCGTCGATCTTGCCCAGAATCGCCCGTTTATCGGCGAGGTTGCGACGCAGGAAATCACCGCCGGCTGTCCGGTCCAGCGTGCGCTGAAGCCACGGAAGATGCCGCAGCGACCCGTCCAAACGAAGCCAGGGCTGCAACGCCGGGGTGATCGCGTTGCTTTCAACGGGCGCGCGTGTGGCTGACAAGCCGTGCGCCAATCCGAGGATCACGAAGTCTCCCGTGCTCACGTCGCGCGCGCCGGGCGTATCGGTACGGGGGATCACGAGCTCCGCGACCTCGGCCATCATTTCGCGCTGGCGATCGCTTGGCGCGTCTTCGGGATCGAGCTTGCTCCACCAGGCGGTCCCGGCAGGAACGCCGACACACAGCGCCAGAAACGCCGCTGCGTTCAGAAACTCGCGTCGCCCCCAGGGCGCCTCGGCGCTCACGCGCCGATCCCCATGATGCGCTTGTTGAGTTCGCGGTCGGCACCGCCTGCGGCGAAGTCGTCAAAGGCGTGCTCCGTGACGCGGATGATATGGCGGTCGATGAACGGTGCACCCTCGGCGGCGCCGACTTCCGGATGCTTGAGCGCGCATTCCCATTCGAGCACCGCCCAGCCGGCATAGTCATAGGCAGCCATCTTGGAGAAGATGCCGCCGAAGTCGACCTGCCCGTCACCCAACGAGCGGAACCGGCCAGGACGGTCGACCCAGTTCTGGTAGCCGCCATAAACGCCCGAGCGGCCATTGGGGCGGAACTCGGCGTCCTTGACGTGGAAGCATTTGATCCGCTCGTGATAGATGTCGATGAACTGCAGATAGTCGAGCTGCTGAAGCACGAAATGGCTGGGATCATAGAGAATGTTCGCGCGCGGATGGTTCCCCACCCGCTCGAGGAACATCTCAAAGGTCACGCCGTCATGCAGGTCCTCGCCGGGGTGAATCTCAAAGCCTATATCGACGCCTTCGCCATCGAAGTGGTCGAGGATCGGTTTCCAGCGCCGCGCCAGTTCGTCAAACGCGTCCTCGACCAGTCCCGCAGGGCGCTGTGGCCAAGGATAGAAGTACGGCCAAGCCAGCGCCCCCGAGAAGCTCGCATGCGCTTTAAGACCCAGCCGCCGGCTAGCGGTGGCGGCCTGTTTGACCTGCTCGACCGCCCACGCCTGGCGGGCGGCCGGGTTGCCGCGCACGGCCTCGGCGGCAAAGCCGTCGAACTGTGCGTCATAAGCCGGGTGGACCGCGACCAGCTGCCCCTGCAGATGAGTCGAGAGTTCGGTGATGGAGAGGCCGTGCGAGGCGACGATGCCCGCTACCTCATCACAATAGTCTTGGCTTTCGGCAGCTCGTTCGAGGTCGAACAACCGATTGTCCCAGCTCGGAATCTGGATTCCTTTGTAGCCGAGCGAGGCAACCCAGCGTGATATGCTGTCCAGTGAGTTGAACGGCGCCGCATCGCCGGCGAATTGGGCAAGAAAGATGCCCGGTCCCTGCAATGTCTTCATCGCTCGCTCCTATATGCTCATATCGACCCAGCCGGCCTCGTTCCGGCTCGCGGCGACAGCCGTCTCGATAAACGCCATGCCGCGCAAACCATCTGCAATACCCGGCAGCAGCGGCGCCGCTTCGCCGCGCAGCACTGCTGCAAAATCGCGATAGAGATTGGCGAAGGCTTCGAGATAGCCCTCGGGGTGCCCGCCGGGGGTACGCGTCCGCGCCTGCGCATCCGGCCCCAGCGCCGCCGTGCCGGCATGCAGAATCTCGGTGCGCCCCTCGATGCTATGCAGGACCAGCTCGTTCGGTGTCTCCTGCCGCCAGACAAGCCCGCCCCGATCGCCATAGACGCGGATGCGCAGCCCGTTGAGTTCCCCCACCTCGATCTGCGAGGCGAGCAATACGCCGCGTGCACCATTGCTGAAGCGCAGCAGGATCGAGCAGTCGTCGTCGAGCGCGCGACCGGGCACCACCGCGGCTAGGTCCGCGAGCAGCCGCGTGACCCTGAGGCCGGTTACAAATTCGGCCAGCTGAAATGCATGTACGCCGATATCGCCGATGCAACCGCCAGCGCCTGCGCGCTCGGGATCGACGCGCCACTCGGCCTGCTTACCTTGCGCCGGTTCGGCGAGCCAGCCTTGCGGATATTCGACGACCACCTTGCGTACCGCACCGATCGCGGCCGCGGCGATCCGCGCCCGCGCCTCGCGCACCAGCGGGTAGCCCGAATATGTATAGGTGAGCGCGTAAGGCCGTCCCGACACCGCAACGAGATCGGCGAGCTCGCGGGCCTCGGCCAGCGAGGCGGTCATCGGCTTGTCGCTCATCACCGCGACACCTGCCGCCAACGCAGCGCGCGCAGCTGGCAGATGGTGATCGTTGGGACTGGCGATCGTCACGAAATCGGCCCCGTCCGCACGCGCTGCCTCACCCGCGATGAGCGCCTCGACAGACTCGTAAGCCCGCGCCGGGTCGATGCCGTAAAGCTCGCCCGCCGTCCGCGACCGCCCGGCATCGCTACTGAACGCGCCCGCCACCAGCTCGATCTCGCGATCCAGCTCAGCCGCAATGCGATGCACCGGTCCGATGAATGCACCCGGACCACCGCCTATCAGCGCCATGCGGAGCCGTCTGTTCATATCTCTCACCACCGACCGGCCAACTCGCCGTCAAGAAAGAGGGGTGAAGCCGAAGCAGATCGGCTCCACCCCATATATCAGAAGTTGAATCCGAACCGGAGACCGATGGTCCGAACCGAATCATAGCTCCACCGCTGGACATAGCTCAGCGTGCCGGCGTTGATGCCGTCGCCTGCTTCAACCTCGATCGAGACCGGGCGGATTTCGTTGAAGCAGTTCTTGCAGAACAGCGCCGCGTTCCAGTTGTCGCCCTTGAAGCCGATATTCGCATCGACCGTATCCCAGGACGGGATGACAGTGGCGGGCGCATAATCGGTGAGCAGCGACGAACGGTGATAGAAGCTGCCGCCGATCTGAAGGCGGACATCTCCGGACAGCGGGATTTCATAGTCGGCCGACACGACCGAAGTGAACTTCGCCGATTGCGGCACCCGGCGGCCCGAAACATCGCCCGTGCAATTGACCTGCCCCGGATAGCAGGGGCGACCGAGATAGCTGTCGTATTTCGCGTCAAGCAGCGTAACCGCCCCGGTCAGGGTCAGATTTTCGATCGGGCGCGCCTGGATGTTCACGTCGATCCCCTTGGTCGTCGCCTTGGCGGCGTTCTGAAGGATCGCCGTCTGCAGCGTGGCATCGAAAGCCTGCACCTGAAGGTCGTCGAACTTGGTATAGAAGGCGGATGCGCTGACATTGACCTTGCGATCGAACAACGCCTGCTTGATACCGATTTCCCCGCCGCGCGAGATTTCAGGATCGACCGACAGGTCGGCGCCCGAGGCCGGCGAAGCATTGGAGAAGCCCGGGCCCTTATAGCCCTGACCGTAGAAGCCATAGATCAGGGTCGTCGGGGTCGGCTCCCAGTCGACACCAAGCTTCCAGCTGAAGTTGGTGTGCTTGACGCGGCCCAACGAAAGATTGTTCGGCACACCGAGCGTCACGAAATAGGGATTGACGTTTTCGAGCAGGGTCAGCGCCACATTGTCATGCGTCACGCGGCCGCCCGCGGTGAGCTTGAGAGCATCGGTCACGTTGTAGCTGAACTGGCCGAAGGCCGCGATGCTCTCGTTCGTATTGCGGCCGGCATAGTCCTGGCCGAGGAAGAAAGCGTTGCTGACATTGCAGGCCGGCGGCGGGCCTGCCGTGACCGGCGCACCGACGCAGAAGGGAAAGCCGCCACTTACGAACGACGGGAACCCGTTATTGCCGCCGCGCTGACCGCCAAAGTCATTCGTCGAACGGAAATAATAGGCGCCGAACTGACCGCTCAACCTGTTGCTCGCGGGCAGCGCGATGCGCAGTTCGTTCGAGAACTGCTCATAATCGCTGTTGGCCGCGTTGCGATTGAGGAAGTCGGTGGTCGTGAAATCGGAATCGAAGCTCTGGTCCAGCTTGTACCGCTTCCACGCCGCGATATTGCTGATCTCGATACCGCTGCCTAGGGTGTAGGCGATCTTGGCCTGCAGCCCGGCCGTTTCGAGATCGCGGAAATATTCGCCGTCGACGACCGAGCGCAGATTGCGCGGTCCCGGGGTCACGCCAGCAGCAGCGAGGAGCGCCGGATACTGGCTGTTCGGCCCGAGCGCGCGATAGGTGTAATCGAACGTTCCCGAGATGCCCGAGAAGTTGGCATAGTCACCGATCACGTAGATCGACAGACTATCGGTCGGCTCGGTCAGGAACTTCGCCCGGAACGCATATTCACCGATATCGCTCTCGGCGCGGCCGGCCGAGACGCGGCGGATGTTCACGATGCTGTCCTGTGTGGCGTAGCTCGCGTTGAGGCGCAGCGCCGACTTGTCGCCGACCGGCAGGTTGAGCGTCGCACGCGAGCGGACGCCGAGGCCGTCGTCGCCATCGCGGTAGCGGCTGGTCGCCTCGACATCGAACGCGGCGCCGAATTCGCCGAGGCGCGGCGCGGTGGTGGTGATGTTGACGACGCCAGCCGAGGCGTTCTTGCCGAACAGCAGGCCTTGCGGCCCGTTGAGCACTTCGACCCGCTCGACATCGTAGAAGCCGATGCTCGCGAAATAGCGGCTGCCCAGCACGACATCGTCGATCACCTGCGTCACGCTGGATTCCACCGTGTCGGCAAAGGTCGCCGTGCCGATGCCGCGGATCGAGAACTGGTTGTCCTGCCCGGCCTGAAGGCTCGGCGCGAGCTTGGTGATCGCGCGCAAATCATTCACGCCCGCATCGGCCAGCGCTTCGGAACCGATGACGGTGACGCTGACCGGCACCTTCATGACGTTTTCGCTGCGACGCTGCGCGGTGACGATAATCTCGCCCGTATCGGCGGCTCCGGCGTCGTCGGCCGTCGGGGTAGCCTCCTGCGCATGCGCTGCGGACGTCGCGAGCGGCAGCGCACCGATGGCGGCGCAAGACAGAAGCAGTTTCGAGACGAATTCAAGACGGGTCATAATACCTCCCTTTTCGATTATTATTTGATCAACCTGGTCATAAGGCGTGTCGAAAGACCGCCCGCGACCGACACCACACCCAAGATCAGAAAAGCCTCGCGCATCGATCCCGAAAGCAGCTCTGTGCCGGAAACGAGCAACGGGCTGACGAACTGGCCGAGGAAAAAGCATCCGCTCCAGATCCCCATGCCGCGCCCGCGATGTTCGGCCGGCAGGTGCGACACGGTCCACAGCACGAGCGCAGGGATCAGGATGCCGGCCCCCAGTTGCTGGACGAACGCGAAGGCGGTCATCGTCGTAGCATCATGGCTGAGGCCAATGCCGAGCAGGCCTATGCCGAGCAGGCTCAGGAAGATCAGCAGTTGCAGGTCCGACGTGAAGCGGCGCGAAACCCACTGGAACAGCAGCGCGCCGAGAACGACCCCGATGCTGGCGATGGAGATGAGAATGCCGACGTCGGCGGCGGACGTCACACCGACCTCACCAAACGCGCGGCCGATCTGGACGATGTAGACATAATAGAGCGCCGCTGCGAACAGTGTAAATCCGCAGCTGACGAGCACCCGACGCCACGGGAAAGGCGTGCTGACCTGCTGATCCGCGATGGCTTCCGCCCGAACGTCGGGTTCGAAGAGAAAGATCAGCATCAGTAAGGAAATCGGGAATGCGACGGCGTAGATTGCGAAGGGCAATTGCCACGATTGCGCGGCGAGGAAGCCCGCCAGGAATACCGTTCCGGTACCGAAAATCGGCCCGATCACCCCTTGGAACGTCAGCCAGCCGCGCCGCTCATCGTGCGAGAAATAGTCGCCGATCAGCGTGTTCGTGACGGTCAGGATCGCCGCTTCGCAGATCCCCAGTGCTAGACGCGAGCCGATCAACGCCTCGATCGAACCGACGAACAGCGGGATCAATCCAATCACGCCATAAGCCAATGTAGCGCCGAGCAGCAGCTTGCGCCGCCCGTGGCGATCGGCGATCCAGCCCATCAGGGGGGAAAAGAGCGCGATCATCAGGCCCGGCGCGGTTACCGCAAGCGGCACCAGTGTCGTTGCATTGGGCATGTCCTTGAACGCGGCGATGATGTTCGGCACCGCCGGCGCAAGGCCGACGATCGCGAGGATCGGGAGGAACGCGGCGAACATGACCGTGACGCCCTGCCCGATCCCTGCCCGCCGAACGGCCCCCGACGGGGCGGCTGAAGCGCGCGCCGTCATGGCAGCACGATCGTCGCATGGCGGCTGTCGCGTACCGGGACGGGACGGAACTGCGGCGGGAAATAGGGGTGGCGATAATAAAGGACGGTCTCGACGAGGTGGACGCCAGGCGTCAGACCGCCCGGCTTCTCGATGAGAATGTCGATCGCCGTGCCGATCGGCCAGCGCACATCGGTCAGACCATCGAGCTCGGTACGGCTATATTCCCGGCCCTCGATCACGTAGCGGTTCCGATCGGCCGGAAAGGCCTCGCCGTCGACCGTGACATCGACCCCCTCGACCAGCGAGAGGCGTGTGCCGCGATAATTGGGCTGCCGCATGCGAATGCGAAATCCGCTTCTCTTGCCTGCGGGTCCTACATTGGCAAAGCCGCTGCTCTGCACATGGCTACGTTCAAGCATCGATCTTCTCCTGCCCGGCGGCCGGGGCATAGCGCGCGTCATATTCGGCCTCGAGCTTGCGGATCAGCGCATGCTGGCGGCGAACCTGTTCGACCGCGACCCATGGGTCGCGCTGGCCTTCATATTCGCTCGACAAGTAGCCCGAATAATTCAGCGCCTTGAGCGCCGGGACGATCTTCTCCCACGGGATGTTGTGATCGTGCAGCTTGTCGTCGATATGATGGAATTTCGCCTGAATAAACGGCACATATTCGATCACTTCGGCCAGTTGCTCGACCGGCACCGCGATCCCGTCGAGGAAGCTCATCGCGCCCTTGCGCATCTCGGGCGTCTCGTGCTGCCAGTAAGGCAGCGGTCGATCCTGGAAGATGCCGGTGTCGATCAACAGCCCGAAATGCTTGGTACCGGTGCGCTGGATCAGATCGACATAGCCTTCCACCACCGGATGCCGGATCGGCGTCGGCGCGTGGATTTCGGGGATGATCATGATGTCGAGCTTCGCCGCGTGATCAAGCACACGCTCGACAACGCCGCGCCAGATCGGATGAGGCGTCAACTCGTCATCGATCACGCCGAACTTGGGCCGCACGAACTTGAATCCGAGGCGTTTGGCAAGGTCGAGGTCGAGCGTCAGCTGCGCCGCGCCTTCCTCGGCGGTCAGGTCGCGCTTGCGTTGGACGTCGGTGTCGATCCAGCTTGCATAGTTGGTCGGCTCGAGGCGGTGCTTCTCGACAAGGGCGTGCCATCGATCGATCCAGGCGGCGCTCGGTTCCGGATAGCCCTCGACATGCGCCTCGCCCAGGACCTCGATCCCGGTCGCCCCGGCATCGGCCACATGCTCGAGGGCTTCGTCGAGCCCCATCACCGTGCCGATATCATCGGTATAGCTGTACAGCGAGACGCCGTATTTGAACGATCCACTCATCAAGCGCTCGCCTTCTTTCTCATATGAGCTGGGACATAGGGGTCGGCATCCTCGATCTCGGCCAGCTGCGAGAGGATGTGTTTCGGCATCTCATCGCCGACCATCTTCTGCAGGAAAGGCGTGTGGTCGAAGACGAAGTCGCGCAAAGGACGCAGCGGGGTCGGTAGATGGTGAAACATGCGCCCCGTCTGATAGGCTTCCTGCGACACGCGCGAAGTATGCGGCTTGCGGCGATCCTCGAAGCGCTGCAGCGCGCCCTCCACTGCGGCGGTATCGGCAATATCGATTGCGGCCAATTCGCGGGCCAGGAAATAACCGTCCTCGATCGACATCCCGGCACCATAGGCGGCGTAAGGCGATGTCGGGTGGGCGGCATCGCCGACCAGCGTGACGCGGCCCTTCGACCATTGCGCGAGCGGCGGACGATCGCGGATTTCCCAGCGCTGCATATGCTCGACCGGTGTCGCGGCGATCAGTTCGCGCACGCGCTCCGGGAACCCTGCGGCGCGCTCGCGGCAGAATCTGATCAGGTCGGTTGGCGGCGGATCGGCGGGATCGCAGGCCTCCAGAACCCACCATTCATACCCCCACTTCCCCTCATGACGAATGGGCGTGTAGCTTACCTGTGTCTTGCGATTGTGCGAGAGGACGCCGACGCCGTCGGGCGCCTCGTCCAGAAACAGGTAGCCGCCAACAAGATGGAGATGCTGGTGCCGGATCGGCTCCTCACCCCAGAGCGTTTTACGAACTGCCGAGTTGATCCCGTCGGCACCAACCACGACGTCAGCCTCGAACGTCTCGCCGTTCGCAAACTCCAGCCGGACCGCCTCGCCCAGATCCTCCATTGCGGTCATGTCGTGGCCGAGACGTATCGTGCCGGGCGGCAGCGCCGCCATCATCCGCGTGTACAGCCCCCAGCGCAGCAGTCCGATGAAGCCGCCGCCATATTCGCGCTCGACTTCGGGCGTCAGCTTCACTTCGGCGCGTTGCCGGCCCTTCGGATTGCGAAAGAGCACCTTGCACGGCGCACCGAGGTCGTGGGTGTCGACGCCGATCAGCTTCAGCACCTTCTGCGGCGGCGGCCACAGGTTCAGGATGTTGCCTGCAGCACGAACCTCGGACGCGCGCTCGAAGATCGTGACGTCGAAACCGACGCGGATGGCCGCGAGCGCCGCCGCCATGCCCCCAGGCCCGGCACCGACCACCGCTATCCGACCTCTTGACATCACACTCTCCCGTCCGTTGCAATCTAACTATTGCTTAGATGCTTTCTAAGCGATGCTTAGATCATTGGCAACCGCATTTTTTGCGCCTATCGATGGGGCGACGGACAATGGGAGCACGAGCAGCGTGGCAACAAAGACGAAGACCTATCATCGCGAGGATTTGCGGGGAGATTTGTTGCGCGCCGGGCGCGCCTACATCGCCGAGCATGGGCATCATTCGCTCTCGGTGCGGACATTGGCGCAGCTCGTCGGCGTCTCGTCCGGCGCTCCCTATCATCATTTCAAGGATCGCCGGGCGCTGCTGCTCGCACTGGCATTGGACGGATATGCCGAAATCACGAACGCCGCAGCCGATGCGGCGTCGGTCGGCACCCCGCGAGAACGCCTGATTCGCCTCGGTTTGCAGTTCGTCGAATTCGCAACGAGAAGCCCCCAGCTTCTGGAGCTCATGTATGAGAGCGAATTGACCAGTCCGGCACCGGACCCTGCCCTTATCGAATTTCAGGACATCGGCCATGAAACACTTGTCGCACCGGTTCGCGAGGCATTGCAGTCTTGCGACGAGGGGGAGATCGAAGTCCGTGTGCTGACGCTCTGGTCGACGATCTACGGGTTCGCGTCACTTCGCCGCAAGCATATGATCCAAAAGGTCGAGCCCCGTGACATCGGTCGCGACGAGATAACGCAAAGAGTAGTCGCGCTAACTGTCGATGCCGCTCTCAACCTAGAGGAGTAGAGTGCCCGCCGTAGCGGGCAGGCCATTCCATCAGATTTCCGGTTGGCGCGATGTACAAGCCCGTTCTCATCCAGACTGCAGTTATTTTTAGCTGAGTTCGTAAATGGAGAGCACCGCAATGGGCCGATGCACGAACCGCTCCGCGGATTGGTCTTAGCGGCGATGTAAAGCGGCCTAGCGAGCGCTGCACCTGATTAATCGTGGACTGCCGCAGGCAGACCCCTTCGACTCCTTCAACTGAGGAGTCGAACGCGGATCGCATACAACAGTTGACGCAACAGGCATTGTCCAAGGTGTCAGGGCGCATCCGCGCGCACCACGGGCCGCTAGCCATGATGCCTTTCGCATGGATCGGGTCCCGACCAATTGGACGCACTTGAGGTGCACTGGCCAAAATGGGTTTCCTGATCCGGCAGCTTCAACCGGCTTTGTGCGTCGGCTCCCGTCTGCCCTTCCCGACCTCGGCGGCGCCATGCCCGGCGCCTAATCTTCTATGCGTGCGCGACCTGCGGTTCTCGATAGTGCTCGCCGCTTGTCATCAGCGTCCAGACCATGCGGGCGGTTTTGCTCGCTAGCGCGACAGCTGCGACTTTCTTAGCGCGACACTTCATCAGTTCGATAAGCCACGGTCGTTTAGTGCCATGTCGTTCGGCATGGCGGATGACAGCCGTCGAACTGACGACGAGCATCTAGCGCAGATATTGGTTGCCGGCGCGCGATATACCGCCGAGCCGCTTCTTCCTATCGCTGGAGTTCTGCCGGCACCCCAGTGCGCTCGGCTCCCATGCGATGGAAAATCTTGGTCAATAGCGCAACTTCAAGGCCAAGCCGTTCTGCTCACGCTGACCGCGTTCGTATTAGGTCCGCGGTAATCGTAGCGCTGCAACGGCATTGGACCACAAAGGAATATATGATCGCCCTAATGTTCCTTCTTTCATTTTGGGCAGATCTCCAATCTGGTGAATTCTCCGTCTATCTTGGAACCAACTGACAGTCTGCGGATTCACGATTTGGCTGTTGATCGATTTCAGTCATCGGCGCACTTTGGGGAGGCGGGACATGCGAGCGCTTTTCTTTGTTCTACCGATCTTTTGGATCCTCTCGGGCTGCAGTGAGGGAATACAGGCGCAGGATCAATCACCGACGACGCCTGACGAGATAACAGCGACCGAACGGCCGAGCGTGGACGGCAAAACTGAAACACCGGACATCGAATTTCGGGACCCTGTCAGACTCGACTAAAGAGCATCGTCGGATCAGCGCGCGGCGCACATGGCGCGGGTGCGGATCGGACAAATTAAGCTTGCCGTAACGGAAAACTTCTATACGCTGATGCCTTAGGACCGTCTGTATCTATCGTGGCGCGTGGGAGCACCGCGAAGATTTTGACGCCAGGCGTGCAGCCCGGCGATCGTGCGCGGTTCTGCTTTCGATCGAACCCGCATCTTAGGAAGAGGGACCAGATGGGAAGCAGCAGCTATTTCCACTCCGAAGATACTCGGCGCATAGACGGTTTTGAAAGCGATCGTCGCGGAGCGGAACGCTATCGGACGGTGTGCCGGATTGCGCGCGTGCAGCGCGAGGACGATGCCGGTTTGTGGCGCGTGCGCAATATATCGAACGAGGGGATAATGCTTGCCGCCGATACGCCCGTCACGGTCGGCGAAACGCTCACCATTTCGCTCTCCGAAACAATGATCCTCCGGGGCACGGTCATTTGGGCGAAGCAGGGTCGCTACGGAGTTGCATTCGATCGGCCGATCGACGCTTCCGCGGCATTGCGCGACCTCGCTGCCGAGCAGCGCGCGGAGGGCTATCGGGCACTGCGGCTCCCCGTGGAGATCGAAGCGATCGTTGCGCTGCGTAACAACGCCCACCCGATCGATCTCGTCGATATCTCACAGCATGGTGCGGGGTTTCGTTATGATCGCGTGCTCGATCCCGGCACCGAGGTGGATTTGATTCTGCCCGGCAGTGAATTGCGACGCCGCGCGCTTGTGCGATGGTCCCGTGAGCGGCGCGGAGGGCTTTGGTTCACCCAGCAACTCGATCGCGCTGACTTGGAGAGCATCGCGCTGCTGCAGCGATCGCGCCCGCGAGGCGCATGAAATCCGGCCGCCTTCCCGTCCGGTGCCCCTCACCCGGTCAACGACAGAGGCTTCGGACGATATTGATAGCCATCCCATCCTTCCCAATCAATGACCTCCGCGTTCCGACCGCGTTGAAATCATATCGAAAGCTACAACCGATGAACTTCCGGAATTCAGACAACAGTGACGACTATGAGTGGCACCGCTGCTTCATCATCTTTCCTCGCAGGGAAAGCTGATGTCGCGCGACGGCACGCAAACACGTCTCATTTGGCCCTGCGCATATTTGGTACGAAAGTCCCGATCCTTGCGCAGGCCCATTTTTCGCAGTCTCACATCTTAGTCCCATCGCACCGACGCTGTGGCGATCTGTCTCCAATCCGAAGTACCGGTGCTGCGCAACCCCACAGCGCAGCATCCGTAGGGCGGCGCGAGTTGGTTGGTCCCGCTCGCGCCGCCCGTTTTACGTCAGCCAAATCTATGCTCGCCGTCGATCGCTCAGCCGAGTGGGCCGCCATTTGCGAGGCCGCTGATCAATTCGACGTCATATTGCGTCTGCCGTCACTTCGCGGCCGACAAGCGCAACAAGCTCCTATGGTAAGGCCAACCCCCTAGTGATGCGTCACCGGGCCGATACCGTCGGCGGGGCTAGTCAGGATGACATAGAGTTTCTGCGCCAGATAACCGCGCCGACGGCCCTCCTCGATGATGGCCGCCGGCACCGAAGTCCGATGATCGTCCATTGGTCTCCCCCCTAGTCCGATACCGAAGTGGAAAGTGATGCGGCGAGATCGCCGGTTTCCGGGCGCGGCCGCGCAGGCGCCGTCTCGATGATGAAAAGGGTCATGACAAAGCCGACCGCGATCGCGGCGGCGGGGAAATATAAGATATGCTCGATACCAAAGCGGCTTGCCATCCAGCCGCCAATCCTGCCCGCCATGCTCGGTCGGATGCCCGCCATGTCCTCACCCTCGATGAAGTCAAAGCAGCGGCGCGTCGCGGCGAGAATGCGGCCGGCATCAGCTCCTTCTGGCTGCAGCCCAAGGGCTATGCTCTTCCACAATTCGAGAAAGCTTGGCACCGTCTTGGCAACCCAACCGAACTGCGCATCCCCTGAATCCTGTGGCCTTGGCCGGCCTGAAGCCGGCGAGCCTGCTATGACCAGCCTCCGTCCGGCGAGAGTGACAAGACCGGAACATCCGGTGTCGCCGCCACCGCCCTGCCAGCCTGGGGATTGATGAAGCCGGTTTCCATCAACTAAAAGTTGACACAAAGGTTGATATAAGCGCGCAAACACCTATTCTCTTTCGTGAGGAAGGATCAGCTATGACAGACGGTACCTGGACAGGTCTAAGAAAAATCAAGGATTTTGCGAACAAAATTGCCGAACCCGGGATAGCTGGAACAGTTGACTCGATCCTTTCGGCGCTGCTCGAAAAAATCGCGGACATGCTGCCGACCGCAACTCCGGCGGAACTTCGCATCCTCATGACCGGCACGAAGGAGGCGCTCGAGACGATTGAGCGAGCCGCGGAAATCGACGAGGACAGCCCCACTTTCGCCGCGGGCCGCCTTGCGTCGGCAGTCGATCTACTCGGCTACGCCTCCTACCAGACGGCGGACGAGCGGATTCTCGAACTGGTAGCCAAGCAGCCCTATGCGAATATTCTCGCGATCCTCGCCGACAAGCCGCTTCGCAATGTCGACCTCGCCGCACGTCTCGAAAAGGATGAGGCGCGCACGAGCAAATGGCTCGCCGACCTTCGCGAGGCAGGCGGGATTACGAGCCACAAGCGCGGCCGCGAAACCTTCAATTCGGTAACACCGGTCGGTCGGCTCGTCGTCAACAAGGGCCGTGAGGATATGCGCCGCATCCCGATCGACGACTGCCAGGTCTTCGACTTTGAGGCCTATGGGCACCGCAGCTTCGACATGTCGCGCATTCCGACCCCTGCCGGCACGACACCCGACGAGGTACCGCAACTCAGCGCTGCGGGTTGAGAGCCATGTCCAAGGTCACGACCTTCTATTCATACAAGGGCGGCAGCGGCCGCAGCATGACGATGGCCAATGTCGCCTGGGCGCTCGCGACCAACGGCGAAAAGGTGCTTGCAATCGACTGGGACCTCGAAGCGCCGGGCCTGCACCGCTATTTCCATCCCTTTCTCGACGATCCCGAACAGGCGCGAAGTGACGGCCTCGTCGACCGCATCTGGGATTATATCCGGGTGCTGGGCAACGAAGGCGCGGTAACCGCCAAGGATTATGCGGTCTTCAAGGAACAGGTCCAAGAACTTGAACTGCCGTGGAGAGGGCGCGGATGCCTCCATTTTCTCGGTGCGGGCAAACAGGACGAGCATTATAGCGAGAAGGTGGGCGGCCTCGACTGGAGCAGCTTCTATGCTCGCTTCGACGGCAAGGAATATATCGACCGGATGATGCGCTGGGCGCGTCAGCATTACAGCCATATCCTGATCGACAGCCGAACCGGTGTCGCCGATACGGCGGGAATTTGCACAGCGCAGGTCCCCGATACGGTCGTAATGTGCTTCGTATATAACCGGCAGAGCATAGAAGGCACCGCTGCGGTCACCGCCTCGATCCAGAAGATGTGCTCGGTGCAAGAGCGTAAGCCGATGGAATTCCGGGTCATCCCGACGCGCGTCGAGGAGCGCGGCGTTGTAGATTCCGCGCGCCGCTATGCGGCGACGCGGCTCGCGCATTCGTTGCGCCGCGGCCGCAGCGCGGTCGAGCAGCAACTTCGGCGCAATGAAGTCCGGCATTTCCCGTGGTGCGCGTTCGAGGAAAAACTTGCCGTCTTCGAGGACGTACCCGACGAGCGAGGCTCGCTCCTGGAGGCGATGCACGAACTTGCCGGAGATATCTCGGGCCGGAAGAACATCCGGATCGCGCATTTCGAGCCGCTGATGCTCGAGGCGATTTGGCGACGCGCCGCATTCGACGATCCGCGGATCGCCGACCTCGAGGCGCTCGCCGAGGCGACAACCGACCGAGCCTACAGCCAGCTTTACGAATGGATGGACGAAGCGCTCGCCCAGCGCGACGAGCGTCCCGACTGGCTGATGGCCCTTGCCGAGGCACTTGTCGAACATGCCGGCGCCTTCACCGATCGTGTCACGTTCACGACGGCCGATCTTTTCGGCCGCTCGGCGCTCCGCTTTGCCGAAAGAGCCTATGAGGCGGATGCCGAACAATATCGCATTCGCTATGCTCTCCTCCTCCAGCAGAGATCGAGCCAGCTCCACCGCAGCAGTGATCTCGATGCCGCGCTCGCGCTCGCACGAACATCGGTCGAGCTGCTCGACGAAGACAAGTCCCCAGTCAGCCGCTGGCGGCGCGCGCGATCGCTCGAGCGGATGGCCGAGATTTTCGACGCTATGGACCGCGACAGCGAGGCGCTTGAAACCTATCGGGCGTCCAGCGAGGCCTATAACAGCATCGACCGCCGCGCGCTGCCGCTGGCGGCCGAGCTCGATCCCGCGCGCTCCTGTCGCATCCTCGCCGAAAAGGAGCTCGCGTACGGCAATATGGCGAATGCGCTCGTTGCGGCCGAGCATGCCGTCCGGCGCCTGCCGAAGGGACGCAAGAGCCGGCGCACGCGCGAGGTAACCGAAGTCATCAATATTCTCGCGACCCGCGCCAAGATAGCGGTGCAGCTCGATCCCCAGACGGCGCGGAACGAAACTTTCCGGATCCGGCATGTCGCACGCGACGGGTTTCTGTCGGACGAAGCGAATGACGAACTCGAACGCCGCCTGCTCGTGATCGAGGCCGAGGCGCTGTCACGGTTCGGCGCGTTCGATGAGGGGATCGACCTCCTTCAACATTATCGATCGATCAACCGCGGCAGCCTGTCCGATCCGCTATTGCTGGAGGCCGAGATCGAATTGCTGCTCGAGGCCGGCCGCGAATTCGAAGCGCTGGACAGGCTGCAGGAAGCCCTCGACGACGATAAATTTCCGCTCTCGACCAAGATCATCGATCTGGCCCAGCGTGGCTTCTCGGCAACCGGACAGAAAGAACATCTGCTGCCGATCCTCATCGCACGTCTCGACCGCAGCGAGGGCAAGGACAATAGTGCGTTGCAGCGAGCACTCACGAGCTATCTGGTGCAAAGGCTTTCAGAAACGAGCAGCGAGCCTTGGCAGAGCCGAAGTCTCGTCGTTTCACCCAAGTCAGACGACTCCGATTGAGCACGCATGACCTGTCCCGCCGCCTTGTTCGCCCGGTTGTGGCGCGATCTCACACCCCATGCCGGCGACATCATCACGCGCCCGTGGGCAGGCCGCCACGCCCAGGAATATGACGCGCTCGTCGCGCTGCTTCTTGCTGCCCCCGGCAGCGACGTGCCTCCCGAACTCGAGACCTATCTCGCGGGCGACGCAGCCGGATTCAACACGTCGGTTGCGGCCAAAAAGGAGCGCGCGTTCGTCGCGATGTGCGCGATCGACGAAGCGGCGAAACACATTCACCCGGCCTTTCCGCGCCGCCTTCCCGGCTATGCGCGCTCCCTGTCGCCGATGCTCGAGGCGATGCGCGCAAAGCGGACCGCAACGGGCTTCTACGCCGACGTGGCCGGCATCGGCATGGTCGTTCCCAAAGGCCATCTGGCGAGCCGACAGCGGCCGAACGACGCCGAGGAGGCGAGCGGAACCCAGCTCGCGCATCAGTTCGAATGCCTTTCGATCATCGCACATCCGGCCAACGGCCATAGCCTCCGCGTAATCGCGCCCTCGCCGCGGCGTTTCGATGTCGGTGCCGATCGCAGCGATCGGGTCGGGCTCGCGCCCATCGCCGAAGACCGCGACGACCTCGCGTTCGAGGTATCGGAACGCGGCAAGCGACCCTATCTCGACACGCGCCCCGCCGCCGCACCGCTCGGCGACCGGATCAACAATGCGGTCACCGCTCTGCTCGACGATGGCGCGGGCGTCATCGTCCTGCCCGAGCTGGTCGCGCCACCAGGTTCGGCGGAAAGCCTCCGTCAGACCCTCAAGGCGCGCGGTGCCGCCGCGACGCCCGCGCTAATTGTCGCGGGCACAGGCGCGACGACGGAGATTGCCCCCGGAAGCGGCCGTCCCTATAATGAGGCGGTGCTGCTCAGCGCGGACGGCAAGGAGCTTGCGCGACAGCGCAAGCTGCACGTTTTCAACATGCGGATCGGCCGCATGCGCGACTGTGCGATCTCGCCCGTCAGGGGCTATGGCAACCGCAGCCATATGGAGGATGCCCAGCCCGGCACCGAACTCGTCGTCTGCGACCTCCACGGCCTCGGCCGCGTGATGGTGCTCATCTGCGAGGATCTCGAACAATCGGTGCCGACCGGGACATTGGTCGAGTCGATGCGGCCCGACTGGATATTGACCCCGGTTCTCGACATCGCGCAGGAAATCGGGCGCTGGACGCACAACCGGGCGACGGAGCTTGCCAGAAAATCTCTGTCGCGCGTTGTCGTAAGCGGCAGCACGACGCTCAGTGTCCGCCACGCGGGACAGGGCCGCCTCGCCGATATCGGCGAGGGCGTCAACGCCGGGGTCTGCGTCGACGGGCTCGAGGAAAAGAAATTCCGAATGGTGGCGACGACCGGCGCGCTCAGTCCCGAACGCATGATCGTCGAATGGGAGCCCGCGCATTGGCGCAGCCTCAGAATGATCGGCACCTAGCGCGGGGCCAGACCAGATTCGCCTCGACCAAGGTCACCAGAGGGAATATTCCTTCGTGCGGGCCCTCCGCCTTACCAGCGCAGGCGTCATGTTCCGGATAAATCCACGGCAGGACAGCCGCAACGTGGCAATCAAAATCGACGTCTGGGATGCCGCAGGCTCGAGGCGTATCGATTTCTTCAATGCGGCTCATGAGCCGCATTCCAAGCCGCCGGTCTCGACCTGGATCTACCGCAAGAAACTATCTGACGGCCGATACCTCGTCGAGTTAAGGCTCGAAAACTGCCTAGCGTACCGCCGCCATTTCGACATCGGCGACAGTCTCTTCCAAACCTGCCCGCCAAGCTGGACAGTCGCGAACTCGCCATCGATACGAAAGTTACCACGGCGCCGGCATCGGGCAATTACGCATGCGATATACAGCCTGTAGATTGGCGCGAATAAAATGATGCAGGGCCTTCTGTCCCTCGCCAAAAGCCATTAGGGAGAACCGGGGCAAATTGTCAGGGGGCAAGGATTTTGAAACCTATCCGCTGGGTTCTTTTCTATATCCTGTACTTTATCGTCTGCCTCGTAGTCGCGGCAATCGCCCTTCGCAGCCTCTCGGACGGAATGCAGGCGCTCTTCATGCTCCTGATGCCCGCAGTCCTAGTCTGGTGGCAGGAACGGAGACGCATCGCACAATCCCCTGAGCAGCATTTCAGCGAGCCGACCGCGCCAGAGAAGCAGCCCATCGCTCTCTCATCGCAGGGCGGGCCTACCTCTCCCGAGCAGCACCGGTCCCAACCGCCAGCGCGGCGTCCGGATGCGACGCTGTCCGGGACGGCCCCAACACGGGCCTCCCGGTCGCATCAGGGCTGGCTTGCCGAGGGCCAGACAATCGTCATCGCCGGGCGTGAGATCGGCGGCATGGTCTATGTTGGCACCGCGCCGCAATTGACATCGAGAGGCTTTTCCGAGAAGTGCCGCGCCTATCTCGATCCGGGGCTCGCCGTTGCGTCGAGCAGCTCCGACCGGGAGGGGCACGGCCTTTCCTATTGGCCGGGATACTCCACCATCTCGTCAGTCTGCCGGGCCACCTATCTCGACTGGTTGGCGGACGGACGCACCGATGGATCTGTCAATCCGGGCTATATGTTCCTCTATTTCTATGGCTTGGAACGGCGGTTCTTCATCGATGATCCGGAGGCCGACGAGAAGGAACGGATCGTTGCCGAGGTCGAGCGTCTCAAAGGGCTCTTCCCCGGCAATCATTCGGTGCAACGCTACCTCGGCGAATTTTTGGATCTCGCGCGAATTTCGGCGGCGGGCAGGCTCTCCACCGACGACACGACGCTGCAGCAAGCGATCCTCGACAATCGCGGCTGGGACCTGCCGTTGACGCTCAAGATCGCAATCGGCGGCGCCATCGCCAATGGCGATGCGCTCAATGCGGACTGGCTCTACACATGGTTCCTCTGTCATTATGAGCGGCGCACAAGAACGCCGGCACAGCGCTGTGAGCCCGAATTTCGCGTTTTGTTTCGCCTGAAGTTCGATACCCGCTATCCCGACGGTCTAACCGTGCCCAAGCCGCGGAAGAAGCTGGATTTCAGCTACCGGGCGGCGTCGGGCGAGTTTGGCGGAAGCGTCCACCTTTCTGCGAACGACAAGCCGATTCCGGATATTTCGGGGCTGCGCGAGCCGATCGAGATCGGACAGGCAATCGCTGACGAGGCCATGGACGCTCTCGATAAACTCAGCCGCTATCTCGGCCGGAACCCCGATGGCCGCGGGAGCATCGAGGGCCACGCCCTGCTTCCGGCGGAACTTCGAGCGATGTTCCCGTCGAGCGAGATGAACGCGCTGAAAGAGTGGGTTGCGACGATCATGTCCAACGGCGGACTTGTTCCGGTGGCGCAGCTCCTGGCGCGGCTTGAAGGCGCAAGCACCGATACCGCCAGCAAGCGCCAGCTTACGGGAGCGGCAGATTCGCTCGCTCGGCTGGGCTATGGCATGGCGCCCGATCCCCGGCATTCGCTGCGCGGCCCGAGGATCGACGAACCCGTGGTCCTGTTCGATCTCGGCGAGACGATCGAGCAGCTTGAGACTGTTTCCGATGCCTATCTGACCCACCTTTTCGAAATCGCGGTGGCGACCTTCATTGCGCAAGCGGACAAGAAGCTGGTCGATGCCGAACGCCGCAGCCTGCAGCTTCGGGTCGCGAATGCAATCGGGATCACCGATGCCGAGCGCCGGGGTCTCGGCGCCAACCTCGCCTGGTACTTCGAGGTCCCGCCGGACATGACGCTCTTGCGCGGCAGGCTCAAACAGGTCGATGCCGACCATCATCTGGCGCTCCGCGCAGTCCTGGTGACGATCGCCCATGCCGACAGCGTCATCCAGCCCGAGGAAGTAGCGACAATCGAGAAGATATATCGCGCGCTGGGTCTTGACCCCGGTCTCGTCTATTCGGACCTGCACGCGGGCAATGCCGACGACGGACCGGTGCGCGTGAAGGCTGCGGAAGCCGGGTCGCCCGGAGAGTGCATCCCGCCCGATCCCGCTGCAAGCGGTGCGCGTCTCGACCGCGCGCGGATTGCCGCTATCCGGACCGATACGCAGCGCGTTTCAGCGGTCCTCGGCGACATTTTTGCGTCAGATTCCGAACCCGATCCACCGGTGCTGCCGGTCGATACGCACTGGAAAGGCCTCGATATCCGGCATCAGCGCTTCGCCGAGCAGGTCATCGCACGAGCGCACTGGAGCGACGAGGATTTTGCGCGGCTCGCACAGGACCATGAGCTCATGCCATCGGGTGCCCTCGAGACCATCAACGAATGGTCATTTGACAGGTTCGAGGAAGCCCTCCTCGATGAATATGACGGGTATGATGTTGCTCCCGGGATCGCAGCGACGCTCAAATCCGATCTGGTGCAGGAGTTAAGCTGATGTCCGATCTCAGGCCGCGCGAACGCGATGCAATCGTCCAGGCGCTGCGCGCAGGTGTGGTGCCAAAACTCGGGCTCCGCCATATCCAGGTTGGGAGAGCCCGCGAGATCGAGGAGATGGTACGCGACATCGAGCGCATCGCCGACGGGGGTTCGGCAATCCGTTTCGTCATCGGAGAATATGGGTCGGGCAAAACCTTCTTCATGAACCTCATCCGCCTTGTTGCGCTCGAAAAGGGTCTCGTCGTCATGTTCGCGGATCTGGCGCCGGATCGCCGGATCCATGCGACCGGCGGGCAGGCTCGCGGGCTGTATGCGGAAATGGCGCGGAATCTCGCAACGCGGACGAAACCAGATGGCGGCGCGCTCGCAAGCGTCGTCGAGCGGTTCGTTGCCCAGTCGCAGCAAGATGGAGAAGCGCAGGACCGCTCGACCGGCGACATGATCCGCGAGCGCCTCGCGCATCTTGAAGAGCTCACCGGAGGCTTCGATTTTGCCGCGGTCATACAGCGCTACTGGGAAGGACATGACAACGGCGACGAGGAGCTCAAGTCTGCCGCGCTGCGGTGGCTGCGAGGCGAGTTCGCGACCCGGACTGATGCACGAAAGGCACTGGGCGTGCGCACCATCGTCGACGATGCCAGCGTTTATGATCATCTCAAGCTGATGTCGGCCCTCATTACCAGCGCGGGTTACAAGGGCTTGCTCATCGGTCTCGACGAGATGGTCAATCTCTTCAAGCTGACCTCGGCACAGGCGCGGAATGCGAATTATGAGCAGATATTGCGCATCCTGAACGACGTCCTGCAGGGCAGCGCGGAACATCTGGGGTTCCTCATGGGCGGCACTCCGGAATTTCTCATGAACACGCGGCGCGGCCTCTACAGCTATGAGGCGCTGCAATCCCGACTGGCGGAGAACAGTTTCGCCCGCGAGGGTCTCGTCGACCTGTCCGGCCCTGTGATCCGCCTTGCCAATTTGACACCCGAGGATCTTTTCGTGCTCCTCTCGAACATTCGGACGATCATGCAGCCCGGGCCCGAAGCCCTGCCCGACGAGGCTTTGGAAGCTTTCATGGCGCATTGTTCCGAGCGGATCGGCGAGGCCTATTTCCGCACGCCGCGCAACACCGTAACTGCCTTCGTTAATCTTCTGGCGGTGCTCGCACAAAACCCGGGTACCCTGTGGACGGATTTTATAGACGCGCTCGATATCGGCCAAGACGCGGGCGACGATATGAGCGATGTCGACGAGATGGTGGGCGCTGTGGCCGTCAGCGAGGAGCTGACAAGCTTCCGATTGTGACTTCGGTATTCCACAGACTGGCGCGTCCGATCCAGAAGTGGATACGCGATCAGGGCTGGGGCGAGCTGCGCGACATCCAGTCGCGTACCGCGCAGATCATTCTCGGTTCGGATGCTGATATTATCGTTGCCGCGGGCACCGCGGGTGGCAAGACCGAAGCAGCTTTCCTGCCACTCTTATCGCAGCTTGTCGACGCTCCCGACCCGCGCGCCGGCTTCGACATCCTCTATGTCGCGCCGCTCAAGGCGCTCATCACCGACCAAGCGCGCCGGCTGGACGATATCTGCAGCAGCGCTGGCCTCGCCGTAACGCCATGGCATGGCGACATATCGAGCGGGATCAAGGCGCGCGCCGTCAAAAATCCCAAAGGTGTGGTATTGATCACGCCGGAATCGCTTGAGGCCCTGTTCATCCGGCGTGGACTCGACATTCCGCGCCTGTTCGCGGCGACGCGCGCCGTCGTTATCGACGAGTTGCACACTATTCAAGACAGCGAGCGCGGCATCCAGATGCGCTCGCTGCTGACGCGCCTCGAACTGGCTGTAAAGCGTCCCATTCGCCGGATCGGCCTGTCGGCCACGCTAGGCGATATGGTGCTCGCTCGCCGCTATTTGCGCCCCGACCGAGCCGATGCGGTCGAGCTTGTCGAAGCGCGAGGCGGAGGCGCGGAGCTGCGCCTCCAACTGCGCGGATATGTCCAAGGCGCGCAAGACGAAGGTGCACGAGCCGTCACCGACGCGATCGCCGATCATTTGTTCGGCAACCTCAGGGGCAGCGATAATCTGGTGTTTGCCGGCTCGCGGCAATCGGTCGAAATCTATGCCGATCGCCTTCGCCTGCTGTGCGAGGCGGCGCATCTGCCACAGGAATTCTACCCCCATCATGCGAGCCTGTCGCGCGAGCACCGCGATTTTATCGAACGTCGTCTGAAGGACGCGAATCTGCCAACGACAGCAGTTTGCACGTCCACGCTGGAACTCGGCATCGATATCGGCGACGTCACCTCGGTGGCGCAGATCGGCGCGCCCTTCAGCGTCGCATCCTGCCGCCAGAGGCTCGGACGATCGGGACGCCGCGAAGGCCGGCCCGCCATCCTCCGCCAATATGCCATCGAGGCCAAGGTCACCGCGAAGAGCAACTTCTCCGACCGGCTGCGGCTCGGACTGCTGCGGTCGATCGCGGCGATCGATCTATTATTGGAGGGCTGGTGCGAGCCGCCGCAAAGCGATGCGCTTCATCTCTCGACTCTTGTCCACCAAATCCTGTCGATCATCGCCGAGCTCGGCGGGGTTCGCGCGGACGATCTGTACAAGATCCTCTGCCGCAACGGCCCTTTTCGCCAAGTCGATGCGCCGGTATTCGTCGACGTGCTGCGCGCCATTGGCGGCCCCGATACCAGGCTGATCGAGCAGGCGGCCGACGGCTTGCTCTTGCTCGGCCCGGACGGCGAACGGCTTGTCGAGCACTACAGTTTCTACGCCGTTTTCCAGACACCGGAGGAATACCGTCTAGTGGCCGCCGGGCGCGAGCTCGGCACGCTGCCCGTCGACAATCTGATCGCACCGGGAATGCTGCTCATATTCTCAGGCCGCCGGTGGCAGGTGGTGGAGGTTCATGACAGCGACCGAGTGATCATCGTCAAGCCGGCGGCCGCCGGCGTCCCCCCCATTTTCGGGGGCGACCCGGGCCATATCCATGATCGCGTCATCGAACGCATGTTTGCGGTTCTGGAAGGCGACCATCGCCCGATCTATTTGGATGAGACAGCCTGGGACCTGCTGGCCGAAGCCCGCCGCAATTATGCAGACCTCCGGTTCAGGACGGCAAGGATCGCGTGGCTCAGCGACAATGCTGCGATCCTTGCAGCGCATACGGGAACACTAAAGACGATAACATTGGCGCTGGCCCTGCGCGCGGCCGGGTTCACGGTCCAGACGCACGACGGCTTTCTCGAAGTGTTCGGGCACGAGGCTTCACCGCCGCTGGATGAGGTGCTCGCGAACCTGGCGGCGGGCGAGGATGTCGACCTGTTCGCGCACACCCCCAGCCTTCTATTCGAAAAATTCCACCCTTATCTGACCGAGCCCTTGCTCAAGCTCGACGCCTTGTCCTCCCGCCTCCAGCCCGATGCGCTTCCCGATCTCTGCCTTCAGCTCATCAGCGCCTCGGGACCCCGGCCCGCCTGAACCGGCGGCGGGGCCCAAGCGACGCACCGCCTGGGCTTTGCTAACTCGAGCCGGGCCGGTCAGCGAGGAACAGGTCAGGGTCCGTCTCGATCAGCCGAAGCAGCGCGACGATTGCAGCCCCTGGGCGGTTGGCAAGCTGTTCGGGGTCCATTCTTGCCACTCGTGCCATGACCGCCGCAACGTCCGCCTCGTCCAGCAGTCGGTGCGCTTGCTCTTGCGCCGTGAGCAATATCGCCGGGAAGTAACGGAAAAGCGCCAAGAGATGCGCGCGGCGCAGAAAGACCGCCTCAGGTTCAAGGCCCGCCCGAACGGACTTTCCGAATTGATCGATCTCGATCTTGCCCAGTCCGGCGCGGGCCGCATTCGCCCACGACGCCTCGCGAGGAAATCCCAAGGTCGCAAACTGGTAACGGGGATTCTCGACAATGCGCCGCCGCGACGAGGCCGCACCCGCGGGGTTTACCCGATGCTTCGCCGCGCCCATCGCGAGGCGCGCCCGAATGTACATTCGGGTCGTTTCCGCGTGGATCTGGTCACCGCGATCGTCCTGTTCCTCGACGAGGCCGCCCCACCGTATGTAATCCGACAGCCTGTAGGCGCTGATCTTGTCGTCGATCACGACATCGTCTTCATCGGCCGCCTCGCTGCTCTCGATCCCGGCATCGACCAGCCGCTCGGCGAAGACATAGTCGCCGTGATCCCTCAGGAAGTCCGGCGGATATTTCGCTGCCCCTTCAAGGATATAGCCATGTCGCCCCCTCGCTGCATCCTCCATGATCGCGACATAGCCCGGCTGATAGACGGTATCGGCGTCCGCTTGGAGAACAAGCACATCGCGGGCGGACACACCTGTCTTCGCCGCCGCAGCGGCGGCGGTGTTCACGCCGGTAGCGCGCGGGGGAACGAAGCCACGGCGCGGTTCATGCACAAGCAGAACCCGCCCCCGATACTCGCGCTCGATATCCGCGAGCAACTCGACCGTCCCGTCTGTCGATCCGTTATCCACCACGATTAAGGTTGTGCCTGCGGGGACGTTCGCGCTCGGCCCGACAAGCGAAGCGATGGCCCTCTCGACATATCCCACCTCGTTGAGACAGGGCATGACGATGTAATTCTTCATCCGGGAAATTCGCGCGCCATGACAAGCGAAGCGTGGCAGTTATGGGTGCAGGGCACGTGCGAGAGCCGTCCCTTGCCTGCACCATAGCCGCCCGGATCGATCATGGCATAGCGGCCGCGAAACCGCCTCTGCCTTAGCCGCCGCTGATAATCATCGATTCCTTCATCGCCGACGCGCGCTGCTGCTCGTCCGCAGCAACGCGGATAGCCGAGCCAATAGCCAAGCGCCGCGGTGTGGCGACCTGGGCGCCGATCGATCTCCAGCGTTCGCCGGCAGACGCTGCTCTGCCGCGACAGAACTGCGAAGCCGTCACGGTCCGCGCTCATGAAATAACCCATGCGCCGTCCCCAGCGCCGAAGCTCGACCGCCCGATATCCGACAAGGACTCTGGCGGCGGGTTTGAGGCCTGCGTCCAGCAGCGCCAGATCTATGGCGGCAGACGGAGGCAACCAATCCGGCACCTTCCCGTTCATGATGCGCTCTTCAAGCGCTTCAGTATCAATTGCGAAATCTGGGGAGGCGAAACGTCCTTGAAGCCAGCGGCTTCGGCAGCGAGGCGCGATGCGACATTAGCTTTTCGCATGTGAAGGAAGATGGCCATGTGACGACTTGCATCAGCCGCCTTCCGGTAAGCGACCCGTCCGATGCCCCTGCCCTGCTGCGGCTTGTTGAGAAATATCTGGAGCGAGGCATGGCGGCCGAGCGGAGGCTCGTCGATCAGGTTGACGAACACCTCCCCTGCCCGTTTTCCGTCGAGCTGGACCTCCCAATATTCCCCCTCCGGTCCATCGCCCTTATTCTTGCGACCCGGCCGGACCACAAGTTCAACCTGTTCGTCACGAACCTTCGGCAGGCCAGCCTGGCGCGCAGCCGGCTTTGGCTTGGGCGTGGGTCTGGTCGGTTTGCGGCGCGGCGCGGCCGGCTTCTTGCGATCAGCCATAGAGTTCGGCCAATCCCTGCCGTAACCGCTGTTCGGACGCCTCCCACAGCTCCGCGGGAAAGAACCCGGGCGAGAATGCAATTACCGCATCCTCGATACGTTCGAGCAAGCCTGCGATACGGAGCGCCGAAGTCGCTTCGTCGATCTTGTCGAGAACGGTCCCAATCGCCGGGTCATGGCGTGGATGGCGGTCCGGCCAGTCGCAATCGCCATCATAGCGGTTATTGAAATAATCCATGTCGACATGAAGGAGCACCGGGCCCGGCCCTATGTCGGCAAGCCAGTCGCCGACGTCATCGGTTGCGCGGTATCGCCCCGGACCAGGGCCATCTGCGGGCTCAAGCGCTATCGCAGGACGCAGCGAGCCAGGTGCCAGCATATCGTCGACCTGGGTAGTGGATCGGATGTGCCAGTCGAAAGTACCCGAGATCTTGGGCGGCTGACACAGCTGGCGAACATCGCAGCGCGGGAACGCATGAACAAAGGGTGTCAGAAAACTCCCCATGCCGACGGCACCGCTCTCGGTGGCCGCAAGGACCGATCGGGGATCGTGGAGCTCGAATGGCTTTCCGCTGATCAGATCCCTCAGGACGCCATCGACCTCTCCTAGCCGCGGGGATCCTAGGTCGCGATGATCATCGAGATGCAGGATCGTTATCACTTGGTCATGACCCGGCTTTGTCCTGGCTGCCCATTCGCTCCAGCTCAGCAACGTCCAGGTATCATATAGTGCGGTCAGTACCCGGCCTGACCGCCGGCGCGCCAATGCCATGGCGGAAAGCCCGATTCCGTCCCAGCCCATCAGCGCAGCCGAAATTCGGCGATCCACATGCCGATCGACATCGGCTGGCCACGCAAGCTCCAGTTCCCAATCATCCCCTACGCGTCGAGACACAGCGTCCTTGTCGCAAAAATAGTCACGCAGAGCCGCATGCCGAAGTTGATCGTCCGCCGGCAACCGGTCGAGCGCAACCCGAAGCATCAAGCGACAAGCGGCATGCGCCGCTTCCTGGCTTCCAGAATGTCTGCGAGCGCCCTGCCAGCGGGCGTCAATTGGCAATCGCGCAGAGTTGCGAAGGCGTCTGCCAAGTTTCGCTCGGTATCCTCGAGCTGTGCAACTGCACGATTATTCAGTCGTGAGGGCCCTTTGTCGCGAACATGCTCCCAAAAGCGGCGGAGTTCGACAAAGACGAAAATCGCGTGCAGCAGACCGGAAGCGGGACGAAGATCCTCTCTCCAGGGCGACACGACGAGTGCGCCGGGACTGGTCGTCGGATGGCTCCGCTCAAAGAGATAGAGCTTCTGATGCCGATACTCGTGCACGAGCGAATCCGCGAGATCATAGGGATCGATGAGCCCGCTCCCCTGGACGATCGATACGAACAATGCCCCTGGTACTGAATTGTCGCTAAAGGAAACAATCTTGTCCGGGTGGGCGGACGGGTCACGCACAAACTGAACTGCCGCGCAGATCGACCGCAGTTCTTTCGCAACGGCGGGGCGCCAGCGTTCGATGATCTCCATCGCCTCGGCAACAAGCGCCCTGCCCTGTTCAGCGACCTCGGCACCTTCGAATAGAATCGATTCTCCGAACGGTTTGCGAAGCCAACGGTCGTCCTCGCCAACTTCGAACGTCGCACCAAGACCGGCCGCCATCAGCGCTTCGGCCGGATAGTCGGCATCGACGTCGACAGGCCGGCCATCTACATCGGTAACGATCGTTCCTGCAGCAATCGCGCGCTTCGCGCGCTGCCACGCAACCACGCCGGGACGTCGCGCCGCGTGGCGGAGCGCTTCGGGCTCGATAGCTGCAACATCCATGTCGAGAGCCCCGATCGCCTCGGCAAGAGCAGAACTATCCTCGTCCAAGGCATCGCCATGGAGTTGGCTCAGAATGGCGGCGCTCGTCTCCGCCAGTTCGAACATGTCGATGTCGAATGCAGGAAGATCGTCATCGAGCCCGGCAGGATCGACGAGCATGTTTTCGAGCCGTCGCCGGACATGGCTCACCAAGGCCTTCATTTCCCGGCAATAGACGGTGGGGTTATCGAGATTTCCGTTGGCGTATCGGTGCGGGACCGATCCACCGCCGCAGATGTCGACAAATTCGCAACTTTGACATGTCGCGCAAAGGCCTTCTTTCGACAGTATCCGGCGATGCGCAGCGATCGGATCCGAGCTTGCGACCGCGGCAATCGACGTGTCGGCCGCTGATCCGATCAGCCGCGTGGCCCCGTCCCCGGTCACTTTGAGGACATCGAGGTCGTGCCAGCTACCGTCGGTCTCGAGGCTGATCAGGCTGACATCGCCAAAGCCGAAAGCGTCGGTGCCGGAGGGAAGCCCCGAAACGGCATCCAGAAGGGCTTCGAAGGTGCGCGCCGGAAGTCCGGGATAGGTTTCAAGCCACGCATCGAAAGCGTCGATGAGCCACCGCTCGTAAAGCGAGGGGTCGGCATCACGGCCTGGAGGGCGGCGCTCGTGATGCGAATCCGGCAACAGGAAATCGATCTTGGGAACATTATGCGTCGCGAAATAATCGAGGAGCAATTCGGGGCGCACCGCCGGATCGATGACTGCAATGACACCGGAAAAAATCGAGGGCCGACGCTTTAGCCGTTCGAGCGCGGCTTCGACCCGGTCGAAACTCGAACGGCCCTTGCGGGTTGTCCGATGCCTGTCGTGCGCCTCGCGCGGCCCGTCCATGCTGAGCGAGACCGCAATGCGTTCGGCTTCAAACGCATCGAGCACCTCGTCGGAGAGGATCAGGCCGTTCGTCTGCAGGCCAACGTCGATTTCGACATCGAGGCCTACTGCGATGCGTAGCTGCCGGGTCAACGCGACGAGGGCAGCATGGCCTATTAGCAACGGCTCGCCGCCATGATAAATCACTGCGACCCGCGTCAGTCCCGCTGCTTTTACATATTCGGCAAGTCGCTCCGCGAACGCAGCCTGATGCTCCAGTGAGAGCAGGCGCGGCATGGTCCGCCAGCTCTGGTCAGCATGGTGATAGACATAGCAATAGTCGCAGTCGAGGTTGCACCTCGACGCAACCTTGACGAGGAATGACGTAATCCTCGCCCCCGACATGGAATGTCCGCCCGCTTATGAACGGCTGTGACGGTGATGCATGCGGTCGTAGCTGGTGATGACCTCGCTTGCCTGCGCACCCGCACGAACGCGTGCCTGAAGCCGCTGGAGAGCAGGATTGGTCACTTTGCCCGACAGGATCGCCGTGCGCAGCTTGGGTTCGATAATGTCATTCTGCATCTGTAATCTCCTACTGTTACTTCAAGTAGCGGTTCGCAATTCGTTAATCAATCACCCGTTGCGGCTAATGCATCGATAAAGTCGATCGCCATCGAACTATAAGGGGCGCGTGGCAGCACTGCATGATCCAGACCGCGCTGCGCCCGAACGATGGGCGGCGTATCGAGCTCCTCCTCCCCCAACTTCTTCGCCTGCTGGACGCAGTCCCATTGCGCCCAGAGGCGATCCCTCACGCCGCGACGCTCGTCGCAAAGTTCACTGCGATTGAGCCCGAGAACTTCGATTGTGCGTTCGCCTTCCTCGGACTGGGGCTGGGCAATCTCATGAACGAAACGAATGTGAAGGCGCGGGTCCTGCGATGCTGGGTTGACGAGCAGGGGTTGTTCATTGGCGAGATTGCGGCCCGGGCAATCGCGGCCATCCGGATCCGAGAGCGGAAAAAGATTCCGCTTGTACGAGCCGTTACATACCTTGCAGCTCCAGAGGAGATTGTTCCAGCTGTAAGCGAGCCAATGGTAGCCCGGCCGGGTGAGGCGCGTCTTTGCGCGCTGTTGCCAGGCAGCCTTCGGCCGATAATGCTCGACCTCGCCATAGCTGACATGCGTGACCTTACTCTCACAATAGCAGCATTTCAGAAATTGCGCCGTCTTGAGCGACGAGCGCACCGTTTCGCATCCATACATCGCACTGTCGAAAGCGAATTTCCCTTCTTTCGTCGCATAGAGATCCGGAGCGGCATCATGCTCAGCGCAATATTGCTGGACCAGAAATGGTCCTCCCAGCAGACCCTCCGGCACGATATTGGGAATATCGATCTTGATCATCGGCGCCGCCGCTCCTTCAGCATCGCCACCGCCCCCTCGACGATACGCTTCTGAAGCTCGTCGTCTTCGGTCCAGCCAGGGCCGAGCGACGACACGCGGCGCTCAAGCTCTTCGAGCTCGGCCTGCTCATCGTCGGTCAACACCTTCTTTCCCATGAGCAAGATGCGTCGCTCGACGGCATCGGACGTCGTCACGCTGCGTGCGGATCGCAGGCCAAAAAGATCGCTGGTCATGACCTGGTCGATGCGCCAATCGCTCAGCACCACAGGCTCATTGACGATCTCGGTTTGCCCCTCCTCCTCATCGAGGCGGAGGAGGGCGAGATTCTCCTCGAGACAATCCTGAGCCATCAGCGGACTGTGCGCGGTCGCAATGAACTGAACATTCGGAAAATGGTTGGTAAGATGCTTGCGGATTTCCCGTTGCCAGGTCGGATGCAGGTGAAGGTCAATTTCGTCGACGATCACGACCGCAGGTTCGGTCATGGGATATCGGCTGTCGGGATACTCGTTGAACAATCGCCAGGCGATGTCGATCGTCCACGCGGTGATGGTCTGATATCCCAAGCTGACCTGATCGAGAGCAACCGATCCGTGCGCGGTTTCGATGTGAACACCGTACGGCCCCGAACCCATGCCTGAAGTTTTAGGCGGGTTGATCTGGATATCGGCCGGTTGCTGGACCTCGGGCAGAATACTGGCAAGCATTTCTACCAGTGAATTCAGTCGCGCCCCTGGACCGCCGTCACTCGACCGCGCCTTAGCCACAAGATAATCGAGGCGCTGCAATGCATCCTCAGCATCGATCAGTTCGACCGCCGGATCAAAGAGAGAATCAACGGGGCCCGGAAGATTTCCATCGCGCTTCGACGCCCGCACATGCCGACCCGCTCCATATGCCAGCACGACCGGTTGACGGCATCTGCGTTCGCGGGCTCCTTCCCAGATGGTGTCCGAGAATTTCCCGCCCTGCCGCTTCAGCGTAGCGGTACATGAAATATGATTCGCGGCCTCGCCGCTACCGTCGAATTTCAGCCCGACGACCATCTCGAGGCGAAGGTGGGCATCGACGTCCGATCCGTTTCGAACCAATGCATCCAAATGATCATTATCGACCTCGCCCGCGAGTTCGGGCCAGAAGCCCTCTTCTTCCGAGACGTCACCGGCCCGGTTGGCAAAATCGGGGCGCATTCTCGTGAGGCACTGCAACAATGTCGTCTTGCCGATATTGTTCTCGCCAAGAATCAAGGTCCATCGTGCAGGTGTTTTTCCGTCTGAGGTGAGGTCGAGAGTTTGACTTTCTCCAAACGCCTTCACATTCTCTATCTCGAGTTTCGTGAAATAAATGTGATCATTTCCGGATGTTGGCATAGAGAACTCTGGTCATTGTAATTTTCCACGGAATTCGAGCCTGCTCGATTTGCACGCGGCCAGCTCGACTTCAGACAGTAAAACTACAAAATGCCACAACGATGAGCAAGACGGAGAAAGGTCCATTTTTTGATTACTTCCGGCTGCGCTCAAGCACACCGATCTGACTGCCTTTGTCACACTTTCGACGCTGCGTGAGGCCGAGAACCTGATCGACGAGGCGGAGCGGACGAAGCCGAGCGAGAGGGACAGCCTGCCCGTTCTCAATCTGCTCGAGAACCCGCCGCCGGCCAACGGAAAACTGCGGGCTGCCATCGCCGCGATGCCAAAGCCGGCATGACGCTTCCTGCACGGCATGAGGAAGCGATTTCGAAAACGCATGAACGAGCCTCATTCGACTGCGACAACAATGATCTAAACATCTTCTTGCAGCGCTATGCGCGGCAAAACCATGAACTAGGCCGCGCCAAGACGTTTCCTCGCCATCGACAGCACCGACTACAGAACAGCTCTCGATTTCTATAGCATTGCTCCTGGCAGCGTAGAGCACGCGGACACGAACTGACTAAGCGCGGACTCACCATACATGAAGTACCGGTTCCCGGCTCGCGCGGCCTGTAACGGATATTCGCGTGCATAGGAAAGGGCTTGGGAGGGCAACTCCTGGGCGCGATCGGGCGCAGAGGCATTCGGGTTGCAGCCGAGGTCGGCGGCTTTTGCTGGTCATAGACTCCAAAACCGAACGAGCAGCCTAGTATGCCAGTTGCGGCGGCGCTCAACTGCACGCCAAACCGCTAACGCTGATACACTTAAGCGCGAATTGAGACCGACAGGTCGATTCTACACGCTTATTACGCGACGCGCTGCCAGCCGGATAAGAAATGACGGAAAGGGTCCAAAATGCCAAGGGGCCGATTCACGGATTAAGGTGCACCGACACAACCAGACCCGGCCGATGTTGGCGAACTGCGATAAGCACGGCGAATAATCGCTTCCCCGCTCTGATAATCGAACTGGCGGACCCGCGCAGTGTGCGATCGCGCGAGACCGGCTACGGGCGCCTTAGCAGCATGCGGATGGAGCATCTCGAAAGCGGGCTGACACCCAAGGCGACACACACGCCCCGGATCGCGAAACCTCTCGCACCAACAGCCGCCCGATACGACAAACTCACCAGCGCGCGTCCGAGCATACTTTACTCAGACATGATTTCAGTTCATTATTAGCCATGAAACCTCGGCTTTCACGCATCGATTACGGCCCCGAATATAGCCCCAAAATGGTTGCCGCGATAGCGTCGTGCACCGCAGCGATCGCACGGCTTGATGCACGCATTATAGCCAGTTCTGTCACAAAACCATGGGGGATGCGCGCTGCCTGGAGCGGCTATACCCGCGCGCTTCAACTCCAGTCAGTCGAAATTGATGAAATCGACGTATTTTCTTGGGGCTGCGCACTGCAAATCCCCAATCGCCCTTCACTGCCAAGCCATCTCGGGTTGTTCGACCGCTTTGAGGAATGGTGCAGACTGCTTGGTGATCCAGACACGCTTGCTTGGCGCGACGGTCTACCTAAGGTGATCGTCGAACCCGCAGAGGCGGCTAATCACCCTCCCCTGATCCGTGCCCTTGATTGCGTGCGCCAGCTCGCAAGGACCGATCCGAGTATCGTGGCATGGCTGGGACTCCCGTTCGTGTTGCGCGACCGAGCGTTGACCGCCACCCCGCTCCCTTGTCTCGTCGGCGGCGCCAAGGCACTTCGGCTGAAGCCGCGGCCCAGCGAAGAGGACTGGCTGGCGATTTTGCGCGTCCTCGAAAGCTCTGCCCGCAATGGACTTGAACGACTTCACAACTTGGAAAGAAGGCATCGCGACGCTCAACGTGCGATCGTCGGCGAATATCGTCCTGGCGCCCTCCCCTCCCTGCTCGCGCTCGCCCAGCATCGACCTCTCTTATCGCCCCAATCGGTCGCCGATCTGCTATCCATGAGCGTCGCCGGCGCAAGCAAACTGCTGGATCGTGCCGCTGCTGCCGGCCTGGTTGTCGAAATCACGCGGCGAAGAAGTTGGCGACTGTTCCTAACCCCCGACCTGGCGAATGATTTCGGCTATTTGCAAGCCAAGCGTGGACGGCCGGCGAAAGAGCCATCTACCCCTCCCGCCGATCGCGGTCTGGCAAGCGTTCTCGATGCGTTCGATCAGGAAATGGCCGCGATTGATCGCCTGCTTGGCAATAACTCTCGTTCGTTTAGCTAGCGTTTGCCGCGTTGTTTAAGCCACTTCGAGCACCGACACGCCCCTGACGCTGAACTCCAGTGACTGTCCCGACTTCGCAGAATCACCCTGGAAAGCGGGCGGATCAGCGCCAGAAACCTACGGCCTCCGGACGTCGGCTCACCCAGATTTCTATGGAGTTGAATTCAACAGACTATCCCGCTTTGATGACCTCCTCGATCGCACTTAGCAGTTCTTCAGTTGTCGCGCCGGACTTCGGCAAAATCTTCAAGACCAGCCCGCCGCGAGCGCTACGCGAATAGCGAAGCATCGCCTTCCCGCTGCGGGCAGCCACTTCCCTCTCCACGCTCGCTCCCTTGACGCGCGTGGTCGTCGCTTTGACAAGGCGTCTTGCGACTTCAGGGCCGGAAGGACGCACCCCGAGATCGTTGCGTTCCGCGGCGACAACGGCGGCCTCATCGGCCATAAGCCTCCACGAGTTACGTTCACCGGTCAGCGGCTTAATATCCCGCGCGATCCGAACGGTGATGTCATGCCGGTCGGAGAAAGCGTTCACAATTTCGTCCGGCAAGCGCACGACATCGAGCAACCGGCTCAGCCACGACCGGGAAATTTTGAGATGCTCGGCCATCTCGCTCTGGGAGTCGTTGTAGAATTCCTTGAGCGCTCGAGAATACTCAACTCCCCGCTCCCAGTCCGTAATATCCTTCCTCGAACGATTTTCGATGTCAGAGATCCGGAAAGCTTCCTCGTCGCTGACGTTCTGAATCGTGACGAGATACTCATATTCCGGATGATGGTGCTCGCGCAGCCAGCGGACGGTCCACCAGCGCCTGACCCCCGCGAGAATTTCAAAGTCATAATCCGGGTCGTCATGCAGACGTCGCACGATTGCCGGAAAGCGCTGCTTCTTCGCAGACAAGAAACCATCGATCAAATCCCTGCACGTTTCCTCGTTCAGATGATCAAGATCGCGGTTGTGGAGCCGCCACGGACGGCACCGCACAGGATCAACCCACTCGGTCCGGTCGGTCACCATCTTGCCCGACGCTATACGCGCGAGCGTCTGACTACGGCTCGCAATGACACTTTCGGCAGGCGGTGCGTAATCAAGCTCCTCAGCGTTATCCAGCCCCTCGGTGAGGCTATCTCCAAATCCGCGATTACCTTTTGCCATGACCAATCTTTCCAATTTTTAGCTGTCGTATCCTTGGCCAGTTGCCATGTGGCAACTGATTCCCCAAGCGGCTGTTTTCAAGACGAATTTCGGCATTTTTGTCCAGATTGAGAGCCGCGCCACCATTGGCCTCTGCCCTCGAGGCCCTGCTGGCTTTGAAATAACAAAATTTCGTCCATCTACCTGAAATAGCGTTATTTATTTCTGCAGTTGCCACGTGGCAACTGATCACTTCAAACTCCCTGCCCTGCTCTCCCAGCTGCGCAAGACTTCGGCCTCGATATCTTCGCACACTTCAGTTAAAAGGCGGACGCTGCGATTGTGAACTTCATGCGACGTGACGGGGCGGTCAAGTTCGAAAACCGTCTTCATTCGGGAACTTGCATTGTCGATCTCGGCGCTGGTTCTGAGCACCGAACTTAGCATCGAACCGCCAAACACCTGCCGCATCATGGACAGGATTTCGCGATGCATCGAATGACTGTCGTCAACACGGCTCCCGACGATCTTGATGAAATTATAGGCCGGCTTGGCCCTGCCCCCGAGACGCTCGAGTTGCTCCATCGTCGTCCGCGCCATATCGATGAAGGACACGGTGGACGCGAAGTCGATCACGCTAGGCGGCATCGGAATTATCATCGCGTTGGCTGCTTGCAGGACACCCAGAGACACCATGCCAAGCGCCGGTGGCGGATCCATGATTACCACATCATAGTCATCGACGACCTCTGCGATCGCCTTCGAGATGACATCAATTATATCGAAACTCTGATTCTGGACGAGATAGCCAGCGATCTCATATTCAAGATTGTACAGCTTCAGATTGGCGGGGATAAGGTCGAGGCCATGGAAATGGGTCTTCCGAATGATTTTGCGTACACCGAGCAATTCCGGATTATGGAAATGGCCATAGAGTGTGTCATTCTCATCAAGATCGACGTCGGGACGATAGCCAAACATCATCGTGGAACTCGCCTGGCTGTCGCAGTCGATCAGTAAGACCCGGTATCCGCGGACCGCAAAATGCTGGGCAGCGTGCAGGGCGATGGTCGTCTTCGCCACGCCGCCCTTGAAATTCGAAACGGAAATGATCGCAGGCGTATCCGACGGCGCGCGCCAAGGGTGTGTACCAAAAACTTCCCGCATCCGATCGAGCTCTTCGAGCGAATAATGCACTCTGTGACCAGATGCTGTCCTGCCACGCTCGGGGAGCCGTCCATCGCGTTCGGCCTCCCGGATCGCCGAGGTGGTTCGCCCGACCAGCGCCGCAGCTTTCGAGATAGGGTAGGTCGGCCCTTTCTTGGTACCGGTCTCGGGGTCGAGCGCGCCGTCCCTGATCCGCTTTAGAATTGTCAGCGCCTTGCGGTGCAGGGTACCGAGATCATCGAGCATGAGATCGTCAGGTTGCGCTTCTAAAGTTGGTTCTGTTGCCATGTCCGCCACTTTTTGTGAGATTGATGGCCGTCCTTAGCCTCGTTGGCAGTTTCGAGCAATAATTGAGCACCAACCTTACAATCGCACCGATGATCTCCGAGCCCTTCTGGCCTTTCGGAGACACCGAAAAGCTTGTCCCCGACTTCTGACCGATGATCTCGGTGCGGTTTGGCCAGAACAGGGTAGGGGAGGCGCAAGCTGGCGGCCAGTGATGGGGCAGTTGGACTAGGACCGATGATCTCGGTGCTAACCGATGATAAAGGTGCGTTTTTCCGATGATCTCGGTGCGAAGTGACCGATGAACTCAGAGCGCATACCTATATGTTTCAGAATCCCTATTAAAATCCGATTCGCGAATCGCTTTCATATTTTGGAAAGGGAAGGGGCATCTCCAGCCAGAACGGCTCCAAGATCATCGGTCGAGTTGGAGGTTTTAAGCCCAGATTACCGCCGAAACTGCCAAGAGCCTTGCTTTTCTACGTCAAACCTGTTGATACCCGGCCCACGGAAAGGCCTCGGATTCGGGGAAGGGCAGATGAGATGAGCGGGGATACATCGAAGCAGATCGGTCACCAGTATGCACTCGCCATGCTGGACGGCGGTGAGGAACGGGTTCGCTCGGTCGCTCTCGCTGCAGGCACCCAGCTCACCATGGATGCCTTCCTTCGCGTTCACGACGAAGAACCCGTTCCGGCTTTTCTGCACTCGGCCCTATGCGCCATGTCGTTGCCCACCAAACGCCCGAAGGACGATACGCAACCGATCGTTCGCGAAGATGGCAAATATGCGCTCGCCATAAACCCTAAGCCCTTCCTTCAGAACGTCGATGGCAAACCGGTCTTCAAAAGCCTAGGGGTGCCGTACGGCGCCTATCCGCGTGTGGCACTCATCTACCTGCTTTCGCAAGCGGTCACGAAGCAATCCCGCGATGTTTATCTCGGACGCAACTTCACCGAATGGATGCGTCGGCTGGGCTACACGACAGTCTCTTACGGACCCCGTGGCACGGCCAACCTTATGCGCGAGCAGGTCGACCGCTTGCTAGCTTGCGAGTGGCAGATCCGCTGGGATGGACAGGATGCCGGAGACAACGCTTTCGCCGTCCGCGATGTTAAGATTTCCAACGAATATGCCGGTTCCCTCGACAAGAATGGAGCATTCGCACGTGAAATTCGCATGTCAGAGGTTTTCTATAGCCATCTCGTGGATCACGCGGTGCCTCTCAATGAAGTTGCAATCCGCGAGCTGAAGGGTACTCCGACTGCGCTCGATTTATACACTTACCTTGCGTACCGCTTGCCCCGCATTGGCAGCGGCAAAGGCCAGATCATATCGTGGGATCAACTCGCAAAGCACTTGGGTAATGAAGCTGACAGCAAGCGCTTTCGGCAGACCGTGCGGGAAACGATGCAAATCGTCTCCGCTGTTTACCCCAATGCGAACGTCGACCTGTCTGGTCGAAAAGTCGTCCTCTATCCCTCGCATGCACCGCTCGAGCGAAAGTTGGTTGGCCCGCATCTACAGCTCGTGGGATCCGCTACAAGCGAAAGGGCACCGAGATCATCGGTCAAAAAGCCGGTTCAAACCGCAACCCGAATCGCGGCACCGAAGGAGCCGCTCGTTCCATTCCCGACTGGCTCGCTCAGCTACGGCAGTCGCGAGGCGGCTTTCAGGGAAATCGCCATCCACAAGGGCAAGCCTTGGTGCGTTGACACCATGGCCGCGGCGTTTCGCACCGGCTTCCCGGATATCAAGAAGGAGCGGACCGATGCCGAATGGCTGAGAGTCTGGGAAGCCTTCGTGATTCGATATGCTGAGCGGCGGGCGAACCTAGGCGACTGAGCGATCTTGACCGATGATGTCCGAGCCGTTCACTCGATCGGCGGACCTTCTGCCATGCCCGCGTCAAGAGGCTTGGGCAGGTCTTCATTTTGTTGGAAATTCATAAACGGTCAGCCCCACCATTTATAGAGAAAGCTAGGAAAAGCATGGTGGCGCTCTTTCTCGCTCGGATATGCAGGGAGGATTGAAGGAGGGGAGGGGGATCGAGTCGGTCGAAAGGACCGAAAATGACACTCGTCGCTCACACACCGTCCCAGGAACTAATCAACCTCGTCGGAGCGCTCGGCGGAACTTGGCATGGCCGCATCGCCATGTGCCGATGCCCGGCTCACAATGACCATGATCCCAGCCTCTCGCTCCGTCAGGGCGACCGCGGAATTCTCGTGACTTGTTTCGCAGGTTGCGACCGAACGGACGTGTTGCGCGAACTGCGCCGAGTCCGTATCGGACATCAATACAGCTACTCCGACACGCCGGCGGTCCTATCAACAAATGGCATACACCTTTGGGATGCTGCCGGACCCGTGACGGGAACGCTCGGCGGGCGCTATCTCGCGGGACGCAATCTTTCGACGACGGTCCACGACGTTCGCTTTCATCCCCGATGCCCATACCGCCCTAAACCACATACTCTATACCTGCCCGCGCTGCTCGTCGCGGTACGCGATCGCTTGGCCTTCACGGCGGTACAACGCATCTTTCTCGATCCCGAGACCGCAAACTACCGCATGAAGCTCTTGCTCGGGAAACCAGGCAAGGGGGCTTGGCGCGGGGGCGGGCAGGTGAGGCGGATTCTCGCACTTGCCGAAGGGTTCGAGACCGCCGCAGCCTTCACGATCCTGAAAGATATCCCGTGCTGGGCAAGCCTTGGCTCGCGCCGTTTCGATCTACTTGATCTCCCGGTGGATTTGAACCGTCTTATCCTGGCTCACGACGATGATGCTGCGGGTCGCCGTGCGGCTGCCAAGGCCGAAGAATGCTATGGTCGCCCAGGTCTGATAATCGAGCATATGCCACCACCAAGCGGATGCAAGGATTGGGCAAACCTACTTGCAGCTGGAATACTGCAAATAGGTGCCGATGAGGCTGGGAAAGGGAGGAACGCGCATTCTTCTCCCGAGACAGAGTGCTCAGTCTGATCATTGATCTCGGTTAGATTGATGACGGAACGGACTTTGATTAGGTTCGCCACCCTTTCGATGAGGCGCTCCGACCTAACCAGCTTGGGCAGGTCGGGCGTAGAGCCTGCTACCATGTCATATTGCCGTGGGAACGGCGATAGACGCGCGGTGCGGGCTGGTTCAGCCATCCTGCTTTCACATATTGGTTACGCAGGGATGAGGAGTAACCGTGGCGCTCGAGCCACGCTGCATCGACCAGCACGTCGTCCGGCAGCTTTTGAAGCCGGTTTAATTTCCCAGGTGAGTCCACAGTCATGCTTAGCAATACGGCATATTTTCAAACCAAACGCGCGTTCAAAATATGTCGATTTTCGGAAGCAAGGCTTCGGATAGTGACGTAATTGTAAACTGCCCGCTTGCGAGCGGCGGCATCAATCGAATAAGTTCAACTGTCTACTGAGCTCGATATGCGCGCGCCATTCGGGCGTGGCGGCTTTCCCCTCCAACCATACCGTGACCTTCGCATCGCCGCCATGCGCTTCGATGGTGCCGGTCTGGTGGAAGTGGGAAAGGTCGTCGGCGCTGGTGATCGGCAACGGCGCTACCTCCGGCGCGATGCTGCCGATACCAGATGGGTAATAACGTTCCATTTCAGCGATGTATAGCGCGCTGCGATCTCAATGCCTTGCCCTGTGAGGCGCCTGCGGGGCGCGATACCGATAACCTCCAAGCCGTAAGGAAACGTCGCTGGTGACGAAGTGGGCCAAGACTTCTCTTTCCATTGGAACCCTTCGGAAATGAGTTCGGTGAGGCCATTGCGAAGTGCTTCGAGCGTTTCATTGGACAGGTTCGATTGCTCAATGATGCTGGAAGGCGCCAGGAAAAATCACCGACCGAGCGCTTGCTTTCTGTAGTGCGTGCAAGCGTTTTGCAGAATCGTCCGGGTGTCAGGTGGGCGGGAAAGAGGCGAATGATCGCGTACCGCGTCAGTCGGTTCGACGATCGGTTCGAACTTTCGGCGATGGCGGTTATTGGTGTTGCCGGAGTTCTCCGCAGAGACGGATTGCCCGGAATTATCGATATATACAGCATTAAGAATTGCAACTATATTAGGTTCAATGATGTTCTATATATCAAGAAGGGTGAGATGATTACGTCGCAACAGATGCGCGCCGCGCGCGCGCTCCTCGGGATCGATCAACGCGAACTCGCCGAACTCGCGGGTCTTTCACTGCCGACGATCCAGCGCATGGAAGCGTCGAACGGCCAAGTTCGCGGTGTCGTCGATACGCTGGTGAAGGTGATTACGGCGCTCGAAAGTGCCGACATCGAATTGATCGGCGAATATTCGTCGAGCGTCGGAACCGGACGTGGCGTACGCCTGCGTGAAGTTGCCGACGCCGATCCCAAGCGGCCCGGTCGCGCGCTTCTGTCTGCCAAATTTCCCAGCAGACCGGAAATTCGGTGAAAACCGAGGCCTATACGCCGAAGCTCTATACGGTCTTTCGCGAGGGCTATTCCGCTGCAACGTTCCGCGCCGATGCGATCGCCGGACTGACCGTCGCGATTGTCGCCCTGCCCCAC
>JALDYH010000334.1:0-3098 GCA_032154175.1 Sphingopyxis sp.
CCCAACGGCCCATTACAGCATTACAGCGCCACTTCGGCGTGCTAGCCGAGTTCGCCTTCCTTCATCGTGATGCCGGTCGCCATCTTGAATAAACCCTTGATGCCGGGGTCGGCGGTCCAGATTTCGGCATTGTCGAGATCGAAGCGCAGCAGAACGAGCTTGGGATCGTCCTTGCCCCCTTCGTACCAGGCCGCGATGCTGTTATTCCACAGCTTGTCGAGCACGGCGCGGTCGGTTTCGACGCGCAGCGTTCCCGAAATGCACGCAAAGAGATCGTGGCCTTTCGCCGCGAACTGCGCCATCGCGGGACCGCCGCCCGAAAGGCGGTTGTCGGTCGCGGTAAAGAACCAGAAGGCGCTGTTCGCATCCTTGTCGAGCTGCGCGTTCATAGGGATATGATGTTCGCGCTCGCCGGTCGCGCCGACCATGACATAGGGGCTGTCGGCGAGGGCCTTCCAGAATTGCTTCTTGATATCGTCGCTCATCGGAGAATTCCTTTTCTTCCCTCGATAAGCGACCAACGCGCTGGCAACGCGCATGTTGCCCGGTTCAGCGCAGCCGCGGCTCCGCATAGCTGACGACCTCATATTCGATGCCGTCGGGATCGAAGAAATAGAAGCGGCGGCCAGGCTCGTAATCGCCGTGGTTGAACGGCGTCAGGCCGACCGCCTTCACGCGCATCTCGATCGTGTCGAGATCGTCGACCTGCACCCCGACATGGTTGAGCGGCGCGCCCTTTGGATATTGCGCGTCGGCATGCTGGCGGTCGGGGCCGGTGTAGAGCGCCACATAGGCGGCGTCGCTGCCAAGGTGGATCGTGCGCCCGCCATCGCGCGCGGGCCCGCGCCAGCGTTCGTGCCAGCCGAAGATCGCCGAGAGGATTCCGGCGGTACGATCGGGATCGCTGACCGTCAGATTCACATGCTCGATAAAGGGGTGCGTCACCTTGTCTTCTCCTGATTCGCGTTGACGCACATCTTATGAAAGCTCAAGTGAGGTTCAGATCAAGTCAAAAGCAAGGAGTGCTGACGATGCATCGGACCGACCTGATCGCGATCGGAGAGCTGGCGGCGCGCACGGGGGTCGCGGTGTCTGCGATCCGTTTTTACGAGGCGAAGGGATTGGTTGAGGCGCTGCGCACCGGTGGAGGCCAGCGGCGCTTTTTACGCGCCGATATTCGCCGTGTCTCGTTCATCCTGATCGCGCAGCAATTGGGGTTGACCCTTGAGGAGATCGCGGCCGAGCTCGCGCGGCTCCCTGCGGGGCGGACGCCCAATGGCGCTGACTGGACGCGGATCAGCACGGGAATGCGTGCACGGATCGATGCACAGATCGTGGCCTTGACGCGCACGCGCGAATTGCTCGGAAATTGTATCGGTTGCGGATGCCTGTCCTTGAAGAAATGCGGGCTCTACAACCGCGAGGACAAGGCGGCGCAACGCGGGGCGGGGCCGCGCTATGTTCTGGGCGATTGTTCGGGAGAGATAGCCGAGGTTGGCTGAGCCGATGGCGTACCCGCGATGCGGACGGGTGCGTTGGGGAGTGATTGCCGAAGCACTGTTACGGCGGTGGAAAGCGGCCATTCTCCACTTTCGTCACCCCGGACTTGATCCGGGGTCCACGACGATGGCGCGGCTATGGATCCCGGATCAAGTCCGGGATGACGAAGAGGAGGTTCCTCCCTGTCGCGCAATGGGGAGGGGGCCGCTCGCGAAGCGAGTGGTGGAGGGGCGGCGTCAAAGCCCCTCCGTCAGCGCTTCGCGCTGCCACCTCCCCATGCCTGCGGCACAGGGAGGAACCGTATGTCCGCAATCGGTCGTTAGCCGCCGTTCAGCCTCCAACAGACGATCAAACCGCGCCCAGCGTTTCGATCTCGGGCGCGCCGGCGAGGCATGGGCCCAGCCGCGCGCCGATCGAGCGGAAATGCTCCGAGGCGCGGTGCGCGTCGAGCGCCGTCTGGTCGTCGTAGCATTCGAGTACCTTGTAGACGCCCGTCTCGCCCGTCTGGAACAGGCGGTAATAGCTGTTGCCCGTCTCGTTCGCGTTCACCGCGGCGGCGAGTTCGGCAAACACGCCTTCGAATTCGGCTTCCTTGCCGGGCTGGACGCGCAACGTTGCGATCACACCGATAGCACTCATATCTGTCTCCTCGATTTCAGGCTTCAAGATCAGGATCGACGTCCCAGCCGTCCTCGACCTGGATGCCGAAGCTGTTCAAGATCATCGAAACCTGCGTGTACTGGCCGACCGTCATGACGAGGTCCATGCGGCCCTTGTCGCCGAGCGGCGCGAGCGCGGCCCAGCTCGCGTCGGTGACGAAATGGTTGGCCGTGAGCTCGTCGGTCGCGCGAAGCATCACGCGGTCGAGGTCGTTCCAGCCCTCGGCGTCGGGACCGGCCTTGATGCGCGCGATCTCGTCTTCGCTGAGCCCGCAATCGAGCCCGATACGCTTGTGCTGCGTCCATTCATAACCCGAGCGACAGTTATAGCCGGTGCGCAGGATGACAAGTTCGCGGCCGCGGGGGGAAAGCGCATTGCGCTTCGAAAGGATATAATTGCCCCAGCCGAGGAAGGCGGTGAGCGCCTTGGGCGCATGGGCAAGCGTGCGGAAGATGTTGAGAATCTTGCCGCCCCCGACCTTGCCGCCATTGGCAGCAAGGAAGGGTTCGAGCGCGGCGCGCTGGTCGGCATCGAGCCGGTCGAGGTCGACCGGCTCGATACGAGGCCTGCTCAGCCGCAAATCAGAAGACCTCGAACAGGCCCGCTGCGCCCTGGCCGCCACCGATGCACATGGTGACGACGGCATATTTCACGCCGCGGCGCTTGCCTTCGATCAGCGCGTGGCCGACGCAGCGCGCGCCGGTCATGCCGAACGGGTGGCCGATCGAGATCGAGCCGCCGTTGACGTTGAGCAGCTCGTTCGGGATGCCGAGCTTGTCGCGGCAGTAAAGGACCTGCACGGCAAAGGCTTCGTTGAGTTCCCACAGGCCGATGTCGTCCATCTTGAGCTCGAAGCGTTCGAGCAGCTTGGGGATCGCGAAGACGGGGCCGATGCCCATTTCGTCGGGCTCGGTGCCCGCGACCGCCATGCCGACATA
>JALDYH010000096.1:0-14163 GCA_032154175.1 Sphingopyxis sp.
GGGGGCGGCCACCTCAGACGAATTTCATATCGCCGAAAATCCAGCGCCAGGGCGCACCGGTCTCGCCGAGGATATCGCGCACGATCATCGGAAACGCGGCTTCGGCGCGGACGTCATTCGACATGATCAGCACGCAGCGCTCGCCCTTTTCGAGGCAGACGAGCGTATTGCCGGTCGAATCATTGTGCCCGCCACGGAAAAAGGCGGGCCCCTGGGGGCCGGTGAAGGTGACGAGGCCGACGCTGGATGCGAGACCCTCGGGCTGCTCCGTCGCCGGCGCGTCGTCCTGCAACGTCGGGAATTGCGAGCGCGAGCGGATCATAAGGTTCGGCCGCAACAATTCGGCGCGCGCAGCCTTCGACAAGCCCTTCCCCGACACCAGTGCCGCGGCGAAACTGGCGAGATCGGCGATCGTCGTGTCCATCGATCCCGCCGCGCGGACACGGCTGCGCTCGTCGTGGGGCACGGCCTTGCCGTCGAGTTCCCATCCGTCGGCGAGGTTTGCGGCGAAATCGGGGCGCCAGATCAGGCTGGAATTCGGCATTCCCAGCGGATCGAAGACAAGCCGCTGAATTTCCTGGCCGGTATCGAGCCCAAGCCCCTCGTCGATAGCGAACTGAAGCAGGCTGATCCCCTCGCCCGAATAACCATATCGGCTGCCCGGATCGAAATGGATGCGCAGCTTTTCATCGGGCTCCAGAAACGCGAAATTCGCAAAGCCCGTGCTGTGCCCCAACACCATGCGGGGGGTAACCGACCGCCAGCGCTCGTCGCCGGCCAGATCGCCCCAATTGCCATAGGCGTCGAGATTGCCGTAGTCGGGAAGCGGCTTGGCCAAAACGGCGGCGATCGGCTTGTCGAGATCGACCTTGCCCTCGTCGACCAGCCGCAGCACCGTATAGGCGAACACCACCTTGGTCAGCGACGCGCCATACATGATCGTCTGCGGTGTCAACGGATCGCCCCTTGCATTGCGTTCCCCGAACGCCTGCACCGACACGACCTTGCCCTTGTCGATCGTCGCGATGGCGACACCGCGCGCGCCAGTCGCGGCCATTGCCTTTTGCGCCGTTCCGGCGATCGCGTCCTTGTCGGCTACCGGTTCGGCCACCGCGGGCGTCGCCATCAGCAAAGACAGAATCCAGGCCAGTTTCGCACAGCGCATCGCCACCTCCCGATATCAAGACACGGCAACTGCTATACTATAGCAATACACCATGCAAGGCACTGCGGTCAGGGCGCTTTTCTTTGGGGCGGCGGGGGCGGCGAACCGTCGCGCGTCTGCGACATCAAGGTCACGCACATCGTCCGGTGCACCGGATGCCGGCCGCACGCGATCCCCGCATAGCGATGCGTCGGACGCAGCAGGCTGAAACGATGGCCACGATCGGGCACGCCGTCGTCGATGAGCAGCTGATCGACCACGCCCTCGGGAGTGTGATGGCCATAGGTGATCACTTCGTTGACATAGGGGCCGCCGCCCCGCGCCTTCATTCGCTCGCCAGGACCGCTGCCCCGCGTGTAATGACCGACCGCGCCCGATCGCGACTGGACCGCGACATGATCCCCCGCCGCCCGGGCCAGCGCGTCGCTCCATTCGAGTTCGGGCAGCGGCTTTTCGCGGCGGAGGTCACGGATCGCCTCGTCGACCGCGGCGACACCCTCGCGCGTCATGATGTCGATCTCGCTGTCGTCGTCGCTGACGAGGAGCTTGCCCTCGAAGCGCGGGCGATAGTCGCGCAGATATTCGGCATAAGCGGCAGGATCGCTGCGAAAGCGGTTGAGTTCGGTGAAAACGCCTTCTTCGAACCGGCTCGGCGCAGCGACGACGGCGGTCGCACCGAGAGCGAGAAGAATGCCGGCGGCGAGGAGGCGGGGTTTCGTCATGGCTGGTGCGATAAAGGCGCAAGTCTGAACCGGGCGCAACGGCAAAGCGCGGCGCAAGGACTGGCGCCGGAAGCAATCTGGCGCTAGGGGCGCTGCAACAGCGGCGCCTCACTCAACCGCGCGCCGAACCTCACGGAGTTTTTATGGGTTTCAAATGCGGGATCGTCGGCCTGCCCAACGTCGGCAAGTCCACCCTGTTCAACGCGCTGACCGAAACCGCGGCGGCGCAGGCGGCGAACTATCCTTTCTGCACGATCGAGCCGAACATCGGCAACGTCGCCGTGCCCGACGCGCGGCTCGAAAAGCTCGCGGCGATCGCGACCAGCAAGAAGATCATCGCGACCCAGCTCGCCTTCGTCGACATCGCCGGCCTCGTGCGCGGCGCGTCGAAGGGCGAAGGTCTCGGCAACCAGTTCCTCGGCAACATCCGCGAAGTCGACGCGATCGTCCATGTCCTCCGCTGCTTCGAGGATGACGACATCCAGCATGTCGAGAACAAGGTCGACCCCGTCGCCGACGCCGAAACGGTCGAAACCGAGCTGTTGCTGTCCGACCTCGAAAGCCTCGAAAAGCGCGTTCCCGCCTTTGCCAAAAAGGCCGCACAGGGCGACAAGGAAGCGAAGATTGCGGCTTCGGTACTCGGCCAAGCGCTCGACCTGCTCCGCGAAGGCAAGCCCGCGCGGCTGGTCGATCCCAAGGATGACGAGGAAGCCCGCGTCCTGCGCACCGCGCAGCTCCTGACCTCGAAACCCGTGCTCTACGTCTGCAATGTCGACGAAGGCAGCGCCGCGAACGGCAACGCCTTCTCCGAAAAGGTCTTCGCCAAGGCCGCCGCCGAAGGCGCGCAGGCGGTCGTCGTCTCGGCCGCGATCGAGAGCGAGCTCGTGACGATGGACATGGCCGACCGGCTCGAGTTCCTCGAAGAAATGGGTCTGCACGAAACCGGCCTCGCGCGCGTCATCCGCGCCGGGTACGAGCTGCTGCACCTGATCACCTTCTTCACCGTCGGCCCGCAGGAAGCGCGCGCGTGGACCGTCCACACCGGCGCCACCGCGCCCGAAGCCGCGGGCGAGATTCACAGCGACTTCCAGAAGGGCTTCATCCGCGCCGAAACCATCGCCTATGACGATTATGTCACGCTGGGCGGCGAAGCGAAGGCGCGCGAAGCCGGCAAGCTGCGCGCCGAAGGCAAGGCCTATGTCGTCCACGACGGCGACGTGATGCACTTTTTGCACAGCTGACGCTCTTCTCCCCTCCCGCAGGCGGGAGGGGTTGGGGGTGGGCAGCGACGGTGCGATGGCCCACCCCGCTGCGACTAGCGAGCAAGCTCGCAAGTCTCGCTGCCCCTCCCGCTTGCGGGAGGGGATTCTAGGGCTCGAACGCCGCCAATATCGGGCAGGGTCCCTTGTCGCTCGCGGCGCATTGGTCGGCGAGGCGTGCCAGCGCCGCGCGCGTTGCCGTCATCTGCGCGATTTTTTCGTCGAGGACATCGATCCGCTGGCGTGCAAGAGTGCGCACGCGGACGCGGTCGTCGCTCGCCTCCAGCGCGAGCAGTTCGGAAATCTCGTCGAGCGTGAAGCCCGACGCCTGCGCCGAGCGGATGAATTTCAGGCGCCGCAGATCATCCTCACCATAGCGACGGACTCCGCCTCCCCAGCCGTCACCGCCACTACGCGCGGGCGTTTCGAGCAGTCCGCGGCGCTGATAGTAGCGTACGGTTTCGACGCCCACATCGCCCGCCCGCGCCAATTTTCCGATCGTCCATTGCATCGCTTGACTCCGTACCATGGTACGGACGCTATATGGGGTGCATGACAAAACAGGCAACCCTCCATCGCATGGTCATGCCCGGGCACACCTGCCCCTATGGCCTCAAGGCAAAACATCTGCTCGAAAGCCGCGGCTTCACCGTCGACGACCGCTGGTTGACGACGCGCGAGGAAACCGACGCGTTCAAGGCCGGGCACGGCGTCAAGACGACGCCGCAGACCTTCATCGACGGCGTTCGCATCGGCGGTTACGACGACCTCCGCCGTCATTTCGGGCTGAAGGTCGCCGATCCCGACGCGACGAGCTACACGCCGGTGATCGCGCTGTTCGCAATGACCGCGCTGATGGCGCTCGCGACCAGCTTTTCAGTCTCCAGCGACCCTTTCACCATCCGTGCCGCCGAATGGTTCATCTCGTTCAGCATGATCGTGCTCGCGCTGCTCAAACTGCAAGACGTCGACAAGTTCGCGACGATGTTTCTCAACTACGACCTGCTCGCCAAACGCTGGGTGCCCTATGCGAGCATCTATCCTTTTGCCGAAGGTTTGGCCGGTGTGCTGATGACCGCGCATGCGCTGCCCTGGCTCTCGATCCCGCTTGCGCTGTTTATCGGCGGCATCGGCGCGGTGTCGGTGTTCAAGGCGGTCTATATCGACAAGCGCGACATCAAATGCGCGTGCGTCGGCGGCAGCAGCAAGGTGCCGCTGGGCTTCGTCTCGCTGACCGAGAATGTGATGATGGTCGCGATGGCGTTGTGGATGGCGCGCATGTGGTTCTGACCCGCGCTACCATCGGTCATTGATGAAACATATGGCTGGGCTATCAGGGGCTTCGATTCGCCCCCACGGAGCCCAGCCATGTTCAACCGCCGCCACTTCCTCGCCGGGGCGACCCTCGCCGGCCTTGCCGCCCCCGCAATCCTGCGCGCCGAGGGCGGCATCTTCCGCGATTTTCCCTTCAGCCTCGGCGTCGCGGCGGGCGACCCGGCGAGCGACGGTTTCGTCATCTGGACGCGCCTCGCACCCGAACCGATGGAGCGCCACGGCGGAATGCCGCTCGCGAATTTTCCGGTCGATTGGGAAGTCGCGAGCGACAGCGGCTTTCGCGATGTCGTCGCCAAAGGCACCGAACTCGCGCGCCCCGAACTCGCGCACAGCATCCATGTCGAGGTTGCGGGATTGCAGCCCGATCGCCCCTATTATTACCGCTTCACCGCGGGCGGCGAGCGCAGCCTGCGCGGCCGCGCGCGCACCCTGCCCGCGCCGGGTGCGAAGACCGACGCACTGAAGTTCGGGGTCGCCGGGTGCCAGCATTTCGAGGCGGGCTTTTTCGGTGCCTATCGCCACCTCGCGCGCGAAGACCTCGCCTTCGTCTATCATTATGGCGACTTCATCTACGAATATAGCGAGGAATATCTGTTCAACACCGGGCTGCCCACGCGGCCGGTGCGCCAGCACGCCTTCCGCGCGCTCGTCGACGTCAATGATTTCCGCAGCGCCTATGCGCAGCAGCTCGGCGACATCGACCTGCAGGCGGCGCGCTCGGTCCACGCGTTTCTGTCGAGCTTCGACGATCACGAGATCCGCAACGACTGGGTATCGGACATCGACAACTGGAAACTCGGGCTCGACGTCAACGATCCCGAAGCCGCGCCGCCCGAAGTCTTCATGCTGAAGAAGCAGGCGGCGATGCAGGCGTGGTATGAGCATATGCCGGTGCGAAAGGCGTTGCTGCCGCGTGGCGGTATGGTCGCGATGAACCGCGAGTTCCGCTATGGCGACCTGATGGCGATGCAGTTGCTCGACACGCGGCAATATCGGGACGACCAGCCGTGCGATGACGGCTTCAAGCCCGCCTGCCCCGGCGTATTCGACAGGAATGCGCAGGTGCTGGGCAAGGCGCAGGAAGAATGGCTCGCCCGCAATCTGGCGAAGGGCGGCGCGACGTGGAACGCCTTTGCGCAGCAGATCACGATGATGTCGCTCGACCGGCGGCGGAAGGCCGACGAGCCGAAGAAGATCCTCAACCTCGACAGCTGGGCGGGCTATGAAGCGCCGCGCGAGCGCATCCTGTCGCGCATGGCGGGGCTGAAGAACAATGTCGTCCTCACCGGCGACGAGCATCAGAATTTCTGCGGCGACCTTGTGCGGGAGGACAAGGTCGTCGGCGCCGAATTCGTTGCGACCTCGATCTCGAGCGGCGGCGACGGCAGCGACAGGCGCAATGGCACCGACGTCTTCCTGAGCCAGAACCCCGAGCTCAAATTCGCCAACGACCAGCGCGGTTATGTCGTGTGCGAGGTGGGGCGCGAGGCGTGGCAGACGCACTTCATGGTGGTCGACAAGGTGACGACACCGGTGAACACGCTGTCGAAGCGCGCGACGGGCGTGGTCGAAAACGGCGTCGCCGGAATCAAGATGGCCTGACGTGTCGCCGGACGGTCATATAAGCACCATAGCGGGGCGCGCATGAACCGCCTGTTCTCGCTGCTGCTCGCCCTCTTTCTTCCCCTCGCCGCGCAAGCGCAGGAGGGAAGCGAGCGTAAGCCCGTGACGATCCTGATTTCGATCGACGGCTTTCGCGCCGATTACCTCGATCGCGGCATCACGCCCAACCTGTCGCGGCTCGCGGCGGAGGGCGCGCACGGCAAGCTGCGGCCGTCCTTCCCGACCAAGACCTTCCCCAACCATTATGCGATCGTCACCGGCAAGCGCCCCGATACCAACGGCATCGTCGGCAACAACATGATCGATCCGCGGCGCCCCGACGTGCGGTTCAGCCTGGGCGATCCGAAGCAGTCGCTCGACCCCTTCTGGTGGGGCGAAGCCGAGCCGGCATGGGTCACCGCGAACAGAGCGGGCGTGCGCAGCGCGACGATGTTCTGGCCGGGCAGCGAGGTCGCGATCCACGACAGCCGGCCGCCCGACTGGCTGCGCTATGACGCAGACATCGGCTATGCGCAGCGGGTCAACACGGTGCTCGACTGGATGCGCCGCCCGGCCGATATTCGGCCTGCTTTCGTTACGCTCTATTTCGAGGCGGTCGATGACACCGGGCACAGGTTCGGCCCCGACAGCGCCGAAGTGAATGCGGCGATTTCGGAGGTCGACAAGCGCGTCGGCGACCTTGTCGCGGGCCTCGCCGCGATGGACCAGCCTGCGCAGATGGTCGTCGTTGCCGACCATGGCATGCGCGCGATCGACGAAAGCCGCGTGATCCAGCTTGCCGACCTGATCGACCTGCCGAGCATCATCGCGGTCGAGACCGGCCCCTATGCGGCAATCGAGCCCGCCGCGGGTACCGACGAACGCGTGGTCAAGGCGCTCCTGAAACCGCACGACCATATGGCGTGCAACCGCCGCGAAGACCTGCCGAAGCGCCTCCACTACGGCCAGAACCCGCGTGTCGCGGCGATCATCTGTATCGCGGAACCCGGCTGGTCGATCATCGCGGGTACGCCGACATGGCCCGTCAGGGGCGGCGCGCATGGTTATGACAATCAGGATCCCGAAATGCTCGCGCTGTTCGTTGCGAGCGGGACGGGTCTGAAAGGCGACGTCGGCATCGTCGACAATATCGAAGTCTATCCGCTGCTGATGCGGCTCATCGGCGTTGCGCCGCTGCCGGGCGATGCGACCGGCCTGCTCGCCAGGCGCCTGCCCTGATCAGTCGCGCAGCACCGCCATCGCGTGGATCGATGCGGTCGGCGCATTGACGATCTGGAGCTGGTAGCGCCCCTGCGTCACATCGAATTCGACCATCTTGCGAATGCCGGAGCATGCGGGCCCATGGCCGTGCGTGACCGATTTTACCACCGCGCCGTCGCGCACCAGGTCGATCCACGCCCCCGCATCGAGCGCGACGATCAGCCGCCCGGCCTTCTTCGCATCGATCGGGATCATGCCGCCGAATTTATAGACGTCGGGCTTGCGCTCGGGCGCGACGCCGTAACGAAGGCTTTCGAAGCGATGCAGCGGCAAGGCGGTGCGCGCCGCGCCAAGCGTTGACCAGTCGGCGCCAAGGTCGTCGCCATAGGCATAGATCGTCTTGCTGGTGGCGTTGCGCGTCCAGTCGGCAAGTTCGGGCGGCAGTACGGGCGCCGAGGGACAGCTCATTTCAGGTTTCGCCGCGGGCGCGGCCGATGCCGTCACCGGCAAGACGGCGACCAGCGACATGGCGATGATCCGAAACCCCATTATTTCCTCCCGAACAATTTCTCGACATCGTCCATCGCGAGCTTCACCCACGTCGGCCGTCCATGGTTGCACTGGCCCGAATGCGGTGTGACCTCCATCGTGCGGAGCAGCGCGTTCATTTCGGCAACGCTCAGCGTTCGCCCGGCCCGCACGGATCCATGGCACGCCATCGTCGCAGCCACCAGTTCGAGCCGTTCGCTGAGGCCCAGCGCCGCGTCATAGCCCGCGAGATCGTCGGCGATATCGGTGACGAGCTTTTGACAGTTGATCGCACCGAGCATGGCGGGGGTCGCGCGCACCATAACCGCGGCCGGACCAAAGCGTTCGATCTCGACGCCAAGCGCCGCAAGCTGCAGCGCCGCAGCCTCGAGCCGGTCGCACGCGGGTTCGTCGAGTTCGACCACCTCGGGCAGCAGCAAGCCCTGCGACGGGACCGCCTGCCCGCTCATGCCGCGGCGCAATTGTTCCAGCACCAGCCGTTCGTGCGCGGCGTGCTGGTCGACGATGACGAGTCCGTCTTCGGCTTCGGCAACGATATAGGTTTTCGCGATCTGGCCGCGCGCGATGCCGAGCGGATGCGCCTCGACCCTAGGCACCGGCGCGGTTGCAGGTTCGGCGCGGCCCATTGGCAGCGCATCACGCGGCGGCGCGAAATCGACGAGGCGATCGCGCAGCAAAGCCGTCGTCGCGACGTCTGACCCGGCGCCGAACAGATGGGTCGCGGGTGCATGCGGATGGGACATGTGCCCCGCGAACAGCGTCGGTGCCGGCGCCGGCGGCACAACCGGTTCCTGCTGCCACGCCGCGAGCGCGGCCTCGGCCGGGCGCTGGACGCTGCGAAATCCATGCTCGTCGAGCGCACGGCGCAAGCCTCCGACGATCATCCCGCGGATAAGCTGCGGATCGCGGAAACGCACCTCGGTCTTCGCCGGATGGACGTTCACATCGACCTCGCTGGTCGGCACGTCGAGAAACAGTGCGACGACCGGATGGCGATCGCGCGCGAGCAGGTCGGCATAAGCGCCGCGCAGCGCCCCGACGAGCAGCCGGTCCTTCACCGGGCGGCCGTTGACGAACAGATATTGATGATCGGCGATCCCGCGATTGTATGTCGGCAGGCTGATCACGCCGCCGAGATGCACGTCGGCGCGGTCGATATCGACCCCGATGCTGTTTGCGGCGAGATCGCGCTGGGTCAGCGCGGCGACGCGCGTCAACTGGTCCTGCCCGCCCTGCACATCGAGCACGCGGCGCCCGTCATGCTCGACGGTGAAACCGATGTCGGGCCGCGCCATCGCGAGCCGTTTCACGACGTCGAGGCACGCGGCATATTCGCTGCGCCCGCTGCGCATGAATTTTCGCCGTGCCGGCACGCGCGCGAACAGATCCTCGACGACGACGCGGGTGCCCTTGCCCAGCGCCGCCGGCCCCTCGGCCACAACCGCGCCATTGTCGACGACGCGCCTCCAGCCATCGCCGCCCGCCACGCGGCTTTCGAGCGTCAGCCGCGCGACGCTCGCGATCGAGGGCAACGCCTCGCCGCGAAAGCCCAATGTCGTGACGTCCTCGATCGCATCTTCAGGCAGTTTCGAGGTCGCATGACGTTCGAGCGCAAGCGCCATGTCGGCGGCAGTCATACCGCAACCGTCGTCTTCGACTTCGAGCCGCGAAATCCCGCCCTCGGCGATTCGCACCGAGATGCGAGTCGAACCGGCGTCGATGGCATTTTCAACCAGTTCCTTGAGCGCCGCGGCAGGTCTTTCAACCACTTCACCGGCTGCGATCCGATTTACGAGCTTTTCCGGCAGGCGACGTATTGACATGGCCGCTCTCCTAGCGCAGTCGAACGCAAATCGCGACCCATCCGCACAGCCCTGATCATTTTGTCCAGCCACCCCAAAAGGAAGAGCCGGAATCTCCCCCTGATTGTAGCTGTCGCCGGCCGGGCGCGCGGGCAAATCATGGTAGGGGCGCGTCCATCAGGGGCGCGGCTTCGATGACAGGAAGCAGTATCGATGTCCTTCTTTTCTCGCTGGTTCAAATTCAATTCCCAAGACATGGCTATCGACCTCGGCACCGCGAACACGGTGGTCTATGTGCGCGGCAAGGGCATCGTGCTGAACGAGCCCTCGGTCGTTGCGGTCGAGACGCTGAACGGGATCAAGCGGGTCAAGGCCGTCGGCGACGACGCGAAGCTGATGATGGGCAAGACCCCCGACAGCATCGAGGCGATCCGCCCGCTGCGCGACGGCGTCATCGCCGACATCGACGTCGCCGAACAGATGATCAAGCACTTCATCACCAAGGTGCACGGCGGCAAGCCCAATGCATTCCGCAGCCCCGAAATCGTGATCTGCGTGCCCAGCGGATCGACCAGCGTCGAACGCCGCGCGATCCGCGATGCCGCGTCGAACGCCGGGGCGAGCGAAGTGTGGCTGATCGAGGAACCGATGGCGGCCGCGATCGGCGCCGACATGCCCGTCACCGAGCCGATCGGTTCGATGGTCGTCGACATCGGCGGTGGCACGACCGAAGTCGCAGTGCTCTCGCTCCGCGGTCTCGCCTACACCACCTCGGTCCGCGCCGGCGGCGACAAGATGGACGAATCGATCGTCTCCTATGTCCGCCGACACCATAATCTGCTGATCGGCGAATCGACCGCCGAGCGGATCAAGAAGGATTTCGGCATCGCGCGCATCCCCGCCGACGGCACCGGCCTGACGATCCACATCAAGGGCCGCGACCTTGTCAACGGCGTGCCCAAGGAAATCTCGATCAACCAGGCGCAGATCGCCGAGGCGCTGTCCGAACCGATCGGCACGATCGTCGAGGGTGTGCGCATCGCGCTCGAAAACACCGCTCCCGAACTCGCGGCCGACATCGTCGACCAGGGCATCGTGCTCACCGGCGGCGGCGCGCTGATCGCCGAACTCGACGAGCTGCTGCGCGACGCGACCGGCCTGCCGGTCACCGTCGCCGAGGACCCGCTGACCTGCGTCGCGATCGGCACCGGCCGCGCGATGGAAGACCCCGCTTTCCGCGGCGTGTTGCAGCAAGCCTGATACTTAGGCGCTGAACCATGGTCCGCCCGGCACATCGACGTCCGGGGCAATCCCGAAAGGCCCAGTACAGCCTGTTCGTTGCCTATGTCATTGCGGTGACAGGGGCGGTGGCGGGCCTGTTGCTGGCGATCCTGTCGGTCGTTGATCCCGTCGGCTTCGCCCAGCTACGCGTGGCGAGCCAGGAAATCACTGCGCCCATCGCGCGGGGATCGCGGTCGGTCATCGGGTCGATCTCGGGCATCGACGACACCGTGGGTGCCTATGTCAGTGCGGGGACACAGAACCGGCGGCTGCGCAAGGAGCTCGCCGAAACGCGCCGCCAACTCGTCGCAACCAGCTCGCTGCAGGAAGAAAACCGCCAGTTGAAGGCGCTGCTCAAATTGCAGGAAACCGACAAGACCGCGCTCGCCAACGGCTATCTTCTCACCTCGACTTCGACCAGCAGCAAGCGCATCGCGCTGCTCAGCATCGGCCGCAATCTTGGCGTTGCGCCGGGCCAGCCGGTGCGCGGCGCCGACGGACTGATCGGCCGCGTACTCAGCAGCGGCCCATCGGTGTCGCAGGTGCTGCTCCTCACCGACATCGACAATATAGTTCCCGTCCGCCGCGCGCGTGACGGCCTGCCCGCACTCGCCAGCGGGCGCGGCAACGGCGATCTCGACGTCCGCACGCTCAACATCGCGAACAATCCGTTCAAGCCGGGCGACATCCTGGTGACCTCGGGCACGGGCGGCCTCTATCCGCCCAATATCCCGGTCGCGATCGTCGCGCGCCGACAGGATGACGGCGCGCTCGCGCGCCCGCTCGCCGATCCGGGCAAGGTCGATGCGGTATCGGTGCTGCGCCCCTATACCCCCGACAATATCGAAGCGCAGGGTCGGCCAGGCCCCGCCGCCGCCGCACCTGCCGGCGCACCATGAACCAGAAGGGCCCGCGCCTCGGCGAGCCGGCGTCGCTGTGGCGGATGCGCTTCGTGCCGATCGTGACGGTGATGTTCGCCTCGGCGCTCCCGCTGATGCTGCCGCTGATCGCCAACTCGCCGGTGCTGCCGCCGCTCGGGCTGCTCTTTTTCCTGTGCTGGCAGCTATTGCGGTCCGAAATGTGGCCGGTGTGGATAGGCCTGCCGCTCGGCCTGTGGGACGATTTGTTCAGCGGCGCGCCGATCGGCACCGCGGTCGGGCTGTGGACGCTCGCCAGCATTGCGATCGCCTATTCGTCGCAGCGCATCTATTGGCGCGGCTTCTTTCACGACTGGGCAATTGCGGCGCTGCTGATAGCGATCATCCAGTCGCTCGCCGCGCTGATCACGCATCCCCATGCCGCAACCGGACGCGTGCTCGGCCTCGTGGTGCCACAGATCATCGTCTCGGCATTGCTTGTGCCGCTGTTCATGCGTCTGACAGGCAAATTTGACAATTTCCGCCTGAAACGCCGATAGACTGGTTCCGACGTCCCGATGCCGAAGAAAAAGAGCCCGCCGATTACCGAAGCCTGGAGGGGTTTTACCTTCACCCGCCGCGCCCTTGTCGTCGGCGGGGCGCAAGCGGCGGTGGGCGTCGCGCTCGCGGCGCGCATGGCCTATATATCGGTCATCGATAACGACCGCTATGTCCTTGAATCGGAAAGCAATCGCGTCAATTTGACGCTCGTTCCGCCGCGACGCGGCTGGATCGTCGACCGCAACGGAAAGGCGCTTGCGAACAATCGCGTGTCGCTGCGCATCGACATCATTCCCGACCGGTTGCACAGCAAGGAAATGGTCCTCGGGCAGCTTCAGACCCTGCTGCGGCTCGATGGCGACACGATGGAACGGATCAATCGCGATCTGAAGGCGGCTTCGGGGTTCCAGCCTGTCGCGGTCGCCGAAGACATGACCGAGGCCGAATATAGCTCGATCCTCGTTCGCCTTCCCGACCTGCCCGGCATTGCCCCGCAGCGCGGTTTTGCCCGCAATTACCCGACCGGTGCAGCCGTCGGCCACCTGATCGGCTATGTCGGTGCTCCGAATGCCGAGGAATATCAGAAGGCCAAGGACCCGCTGTACATCACGCCGGGGTACAAGATCGGCAAGGACGGGCTCGAGAAATATTTCCAGCCGATGCTGAAGGGCAAGCCGGGCGCCCGGCGCGTCGAGGTTACCGCACGCGGGAAAGTTGTCCGCGACCTCGATACCCAGCCCGATTTGCAGGGCAAGACGGTCCACCTGACCATCGACGCCGATCTACAGGAATATGTCGCACGGCGCATGGGGCGGGAATCGGGCGCCGCGATCGTCATCGATTGCCAGAACGGCGACATGCTCTCCTTCGTATCGATGCCGAGTTTCGACCCCAACAGCTTCTCGGACGGCATCAGCAATGCGGAATATAGCTGGCTGCGCGCCGACGATCACCAACCGCTGATCAACAAGGCGACGCGCGGCCTCTATCCGCCCGGCTCGACTCTCAAGCCGATGGCCGCGATCGCGGCGATCGAGCATGGTGTCGACCCCAGCGAGCGCCACACGTGCATCGGCGGCTACCGCCTCGGCAATCGTTTCTTCCGCTGCCTGGGCACGCATGGCAGCCTCGATATGCCGTCGGCGATCATGAAGAGCTGCAACAGCTATTTTTACTGGCTCGCGCACCGGCTCGGCTATGATGCCATCGCCCCGACCGCAAGACTGTTGGGGCTGGGCGAAGAATTCCAGCTCGCGGGCAGCAACCAGCGTTACGGTACGATCCCCGACAGCGCGTGGAAGATGAAGAAATACGACCAGCAGTGGTCGGCATCGGACTCGCTCAACGCGGTCATCGGCCAGGGCTATGTCAGCGTCAATCCGCTGCAGCTCGCGGTGATGGCCGCCCGGATCGCATCGGGCCGCCGACTCTATCCGCGCCTGATCAACCGCGAATTCAAGAACGAACCCCTGCCCTTCTCGCCCGAAGCGCTGGCGACCGCGCGCCACGGCATGGACCTCGTCGTCAACGGGCCGGGGGGAACCGCCGGACGCAGCCGCCTGCCGCTCGACGGCATCGCGATGGCGGGCAAGACGGGCACCGCACAGGTGCGCGGGCTCAACACCGGCAACGGCAAGGCGGGAACATGGAAATTCCGCGACCACGGCCTGTTTATCGGCTTCGCGCCGGTCGACAATCCGCGCTATGCCACCGCCGTGGTGATCGAGCACGGCATGGGCGGATCGCGCGCGGCGGCGCCGGTGGCCAAGGATTTCATGACCTTCCTCTTCGACCGCGAAAAGGCGATGG
>JALDYH010000335.1:0-3095 GCA_032154175.1 Sphingopyxis sp.
ACATGGTCTTCCATCCAATCAGAAACTAAAACACCCGCGCTGCCAGTCACCCGCCAAAGCAGGCGATTTTTCCGGCATGCGGGAAAGTCAGCGCCACTAGCGAGCCAAGCCGTTGCTGTCAACCGCCAAATACCGTGCTTTTCATCCGAAAGCGCGCGGCTGCGCCGTTTATCGCGTGCGCTGCCGATTCGGCACTTGCTGCGCCGCTAACGCGCCCATATCAGGGGCGACGATGAAGCGCGCCTTTCTTTTCGTCCCGCTGTTCCTGTCGTTGCCCGCCTGCGCGGCGGCGCAGGCCGGCGACGCTCCCTCGCTTGCGAAGCGCGCGGTCGAGTGGCGATTCGACGTTGCACCGCCGGCGGTCGTCGTCGCACCGCCGGGGCCGTTGCCTGCCGACCTCGCCGGGCGCCTCGCGCGCTGGGAAGCCGATGGAGCGGCCGGACAACAGGCCTTTGCCGCCGAACGCAGTTCGACCGCGTCGCTCGTATCCGCTGCGGCGGGGGCACCGGTCGCCAGCGAGCGCTGGGTCGTGGCGCAACAGGCGATCTCGCGGCTGACCGCGTCGCGTGCGCCGCTCACCGGGGCGCTCGCCGATATCGATCGCCTCTATCTCGAACGCAGCATCGACGATCAGGTCGACGGCTTGCCCGATATCTATGCACTGCGCGACCGGCTCGCCGATCTGGTGTCGACGCAGGACGCGGTGATCGAGGCGCTGAGCCGCCAGCTGCCGGGACAATAATTTGAGATTCTCCCCATCGCTTCGCGGCAGGGAGGATCGATCGACCTACTGATTCAGCCCGTGCTTCTTCAGCGCGTGACGAATCTGGTCATAGCTCAGCCCCAGTGCCTCGGCTGCGACCTTCTGGTTGAAGCGGCAGCGCGCCATCGTGTCCGACAATATCTGCTTTTCATAAGCGTCGACCGCCGCGCGCAGGTCGCTGACCGGGCCCGAGGCCGGGGCCGCGGAGGCGTTCGCGGCGGCGTCCGCCGGTGCCGGGGCGGACGCTTCGGGCCGTGCGGGCGCCTTGCGCGACACCGGCTGCCACGGACTTGCGAACGGATCGAAGCTTAGCGCATCGACAGGCTTTTCGGGGTCGGCCCAGCGATAGATCGCGCGTTCGATGACGTTGCGCAGCTCGCGGACATTGCCCGGCCATTCGTGCCCTTCCATCGCCGCAAGCGCGCGCGGGCCAAAACCCGGCCATTCGTCCCAGCCGAGTACCGCCGCCATGCGCTGCCCGAAATAAGTGGCAAGTACCTCGATATCGCCTTCGCGCGCGCGCAGCGGTGGCAAGGTGATGACCTCGAACGACAGCCGATCGAGCAAGTCGGCCCTGAACCGGTTGTCGTCGACCAGCGCGGGCAGATGCTCGTTGGTTGCCGCAACGATACGCACGTCGACACGGATCGGGCGCGACGATCCGACGCGCGTGACTTCGCCATATTCGACCGCGCGCAGCAGCCGTTCCTGTGCGCCCATCGACATCGTCGCGAGTTCGTCGAGAAAGAGCGTACCGCCGTCGGCCTCTTCGAAACGTCCCGCCCGCGTGCGGGTCGCGCCGGTGAAGGCGCCCGCCTCGTGTCCGAAGAGTTCGGATTCGATCAGCGTTTCGGGCATCGCGGCGCAGTTCATGATCCCATAGGGCCGATCCCAGCGCGTCGACAGGCGGTGAAGCCGCTCGGCGATCAATTCCTTGCCCGTGCCGCGCTCGCCGATGATCAGGACCGGCCGGTCGAGCGATGCCGCGAGGCTGGCGCGTTCGACCGCGTCCTGAAAGGTCGCCGATTGGCCGATAAATTGCGTCTCGCGCTCCATTCCCAATCATTGGCAAATTTTCCCGCTGATTGGCAAGTGGAATCGGCGCGCATGGCGATTTCAAGGTAAGGCCCGGCAGTTTTCCGTCCGTTCGGGCAATTGGCACGGCTTCTGCATTGTTTCATACGAACCGGTGCAGATCGTGCCGGCGCAGCGAAAACCAGAGGAAGGTTGACCCATGAAAACGATGTTTGCCCAAGCCGCCACTTTCGCGCTCAGCGCGGTCGGAGCGCTGGCCATCCTCGTCGGCGTGATCGACCAGCCGCAGGTCGCGGCCAACGTCACCGGCACCCCCGCCGGCCCGCTGGTCGCCGCTGTCATGTCCCCGGCGGTCAGCGCTTTGGCCTGACCGGCACTGGTGCCGGGGCACTCTCCCCCCTTGCCCCGCCCCGGCACCAGCTTTTCTTAAAACAGACAATGGTCTCAAGATTTTCGACAGGAGTTTCAAAATGGGTATTTTTTCACGAACCCGCGACATCATCGCCGCCAATGTCACCGACCTGCTCGATCGGGCCGAAGACCCGGAAAAGATGATCCGCCAGATCATCTTCGAGATGAACGAAACGCTCGTCGAAGTTCGCGCCTCCGCCGCCCGCACGATCGCGGACCAGAAGGAAATGCGCCGCCACATCGCCAAGCTGGAAAGCCTGCAGGACAGCTGGAAGGAAAAGGCCGAACTCGCGCTGTCGAAGGACCGCGAAGACCTCGCCACCGCCGCGCTCGTCGAAAAGCAGAAGGCCGGCGACATGGCCGACAAGCTGAAGAGCGAAATTGCCGTCCTCGACGATGCGCTGACCGGCTATGAAGCCGATATCGCCAAGCTGCAGAAGAAGCTCAGCGAAGCCCGCGCGCGCCAGTCGAGCGTCGTTAACCGCCTCGAAAGCGCCGAGAACCGCTACAAGCTGCGCGAGATGACCAATGGCGACCGTGTCGAAGACGCCTTCTCGCGCTTCGAGATCCTCGAACGCCGCGTCGACGAAGCCGAAGGCCGCGCCGATGCGCTGAGCCTCGGCTACAAGAAGTCGCTCGACGAAGAGATCGCCGAACTGCAGGCCGCCGACAAGGTCGCCGACGAACTCGCCGCGCTGAAAGCCGCGCAGGCCAGCAAGCAGTAAGGAGCCAGACCGATGGAAGAGATCATCATCGTCCCGATCGTCATCGGAACACTCTTCCTCGGTTTGCCTTGGCTGATCCTCCACTACATCACGAAGTGGAAGCAGGCCAAGACGCTGACCGGAGAAGATGAACAGCTGCTCGACGAACTTTACGATACCGC
>JALDYH010000097.1:0-14107 GCA_032154175.1 Sphingopyxis sp.
CGACCTTGCTGCGCACCTTCATGATCTGCCCCTGCGAACAGGCGCATTTGATCAGCCGCGGCACCCCATGACGTTCCCACCAGCTTGCCATTCGCCAGTCTCCCCTTGGCGCGGAAGGTGACCCTTGCTAGCGCAGTTGGCAACACCCATCTGTGCGTGTCCGCACAGCCCCGAAATGGTGCGCCTTCGCACCGGCCAACGAAAGATCGCCATGCCTGCCGTCCACCACACCAAGATGCTCATCCTCGGTTCCGGCCCCGCCGGCCTGTCGGCCGCCATTTACGCGGCGCGTGCGGGCATGATGCCGATCGTGGTGCAGGGGCTTCAGCCCGGTGGCCAGCTCACGATCACCACCGACGTCGAAAACTACCCCGGTTTCGCCGAGGTGATCCAGGGGCCCTGGCTGATGGAACAGATGACGGCGCAGGCGATGCACGTCGGCACCAGCATGATCTGGGACACGATCGTCGACGTCGACCTGTCGCGCCGCCCGTTCAAGCTGACCGGCGACGGCGGCGACGTCTATATGGCTGAAACCCTCGTCATTGCGACGGGCGCGCAGGCGAAATGGCTCGGTGTTCCGGGCGAACAGGAACTGGGTGGCAAGGGCGTTTCGGCATGCGCGACGTGCGACGGCTTCTTCTATCGCGGCAAGAAGGTCGTCGTGATCGGCGGCGGCAACACCGCGGTCGAGGAAGCGCTTTACCTCACCAACCACAGCGACGATGTCACGCTGATCCACCGCCGCGACAGCTTGCGCGCCGAAAAGATCCTGCAGGACCGGCTGGCGGTCAACCCGAAGATCAAGACGCTCTGGAACAAGCGCGTCGAACGCTTCGTCGCGGGTGAGGGCCTGACCGGCCTCGTCGGCGTCGACCTGATCGACACCGTCACCGGCGAGGCGAGCTTTGAGCCCACCGACGGCGGCTTCGTTGCGATCGGCCACAGCCCGTCGACCGAGCTGTTCAAGGGCAAGCTGCCGCTCGACGACGACGGCTATCTGCAGGTCACGCCGGGCACCTCGCTGACCTCGATCCCCGGCGTCTTCGCAGCGGGCGACGTGACCGACAAGGTCTACCGCCAGGCGGTCACCGCCGCGGGCATGGGCTGCATGGCCGCGCTCGATGCCGAACGCTTTCTGGCCGAAGCCGAATATCACGCGATGGCGGACGCCTGAGACGGTGCGGTAGCGGCGGTCAACGACCGGCTGCGGCCCCTCCCCTCCATCGTCACCCCGGACTTGATCCGGGGTCCATGACTTCGGCGCCGCGGTGGATCCCGGATCAAGTCCGGGATGACGAATGTCTGGAAGCCAACCCAAAGTAGACGTCGGCATCGGGGCACGCAATTATCGTCTCAATATATCCAGAATCCGGTCGGCCAACCACGCACCATCCTCCCCCGCAAAACTGTGCGACGGGCTGGCGAGGCGCTCGACCGGTACACGATCCAGCGCGGCCGGGCAGTTTTCCATGAAAGCCTGCGCCGTCCGGTCGCCGGTCGCGAGCAGGATCGTCGCGGGCGAAGCGAGTTCGGTCACCGCGTTGTCGATCCGCGCCGCGAGACTATCGGCCGCGGCGGTTGGCGTCGGCGCCTTGAGCGCCGAAAGACCCCGGAACAATTTGCGGAAATCCACCTCGCCCTTGACCAGTCGCAGCACGCTTTTCGGATCCTTCAGCCGCGACAGGTAGCGCGCCCGGATCGCCGACGCCGGCGGCAGCGCGGGCTCGTCGGATTCTTCGGCGATGCCATCGTAAGTCCACGGATTGGCGACGATCAGCCCATCGAGCGCCAGCGGCTGGTGCAGCAACAACGCGCTCGCCGCATCGCAATTGCCGAAGGCGACGATATGCGTGACCTGCGGCGCCGCCTCGCGAAACGCTTCAATCGCGGCGGTGATATCGGGCCCGCTGCTCTCGAACCCCCCGTTTGCGCCCTCGCTGTCGCCGATCCCGCGCCGGTCGAAACGGAACACCGGATAGCCCGCCTCGGCGATCCGCGCCGCGAGCATCGCCATCCCGCGATGCGCGCCGCTGCGGATTTCGTTGCCCCCCGACACGATCAGCAGGCCGGTGTCGCCCGCCGCCTCGTCGAGGCTCGCGGCGAGCCTCGCGCCTTCGCAGGCGAAGCTCAGCTGATGCCGCATGTCTTGCCCCATGCGGAAATATCGGCGGCAATCGTCCTTGCCATCGCGGCGTCTTCGCCGGGTTCGGCGCGCAGCCAGAGCGGCGTTCCCGCAATGCCGTCGGCGCCGAGGCCCACGCTGCGCAAAGGCTGTACTGCTTGCGCTTCGCTGGTTCCGAGTTGTGCGATCATCGCGGGTGACAGGCGATTTCCGGCGAGAGACAGCGGCACGGCTTTCGCTTCGTCGTGCAAGCTTTCGAGCGACGACGTCACACCCGCCTCGCGGTCGGCGCTCACGCGCGCGCGCATCAATGTGCGAAGCAGCGACGCGCCGCCGACGGGTGCAAGGCGCCACCATGCGGCAACTCTGGCGCCATGGTCGATCAGCGCGCCCCCGCGCACCGACGCCATCATCACCGGCCCGTCGATACCCGCGGCGACCTCGGCGAGCGCGTCGCGCCAGCGGGCCAGATCGACCTGTTCGAGCGGCACAAGACTCTCATTCTGCCCCGGCAGGTCGGGCAGAACGGCCGCAAACCCCTCGGCGGCCAGCGCGCGCATCGTGAGCACGAGCGTACGGCGCGTGCGGTTCGCTTCCTCGAACAGCGGCGGGACGATCAGGATCGTGACGCGGGGGGCGGCCGCGGGGTCGATGCGCAGCAGATGTTCGGTCATGCGCGCATCGGATATTCAGTCGGTCGCTTTGCGCAACGAAAAGGCGAGCAAATTTCCATAGGTTTCAAAGATTTCGCCATCGACTTCGTCGTCATCGATGATGATGCCGAGCCGGTCCTCCATCTCGGTCAGCACCGTCGCGACCGCCATCGAATCGAATTCGGGCAATTCGCCGAACAGCCCGCTTTCCGCGGTCAGCGCCGACGCGCGTTCCTCGCCCAGTCCCAGCACATCGGCGAGCAGGGCGCGCAGGGTGGCATCGACGCTGGATTCTTTAGGGGCGGCTTCGGTCATATGTCTTTCCTGAGCAGGGTCCGCGCAAAGGCATTGAATGCCGGTCCCCATGCCGCGATGCGCGACGGATTGAAAGCCTCGATGCGCCACAGCGGGTCGTGCCGGTTCATCCAGTCGCGCTTGTACCCGTCGTTGCCGGTCCCGAAATCGACGCGCTTGACCCCGTCGATTTCGATCGCATGGCGAAACAGCGCCGCCGACAGCAAAGTGCCCGGCGAGGCTTTCAGACTGTCTTCGACATGCGCGAGCTTGTGGATGAAGGCGGTGCCGTCCTCGACGGTCCAGAACTGCGCGGCGACGGGCGCCCCCGCGATGCGCGCGATACCCATGCGCAAGCGTCCTCCGGCGCCTTCGGCCTCGGCAAAGGCGCGCAGCAACGCCGGGTGGCCCTCTTCGGGTTTCCAGCTCGCGGCATAAATCTGTTCATAAGCCGCCCAGCTTGCCGGGTCGAAAGCGGCAAGCAGCGCGATATCGACAATGCCCTTCTTCGCCTTGCGCTGAACTGTGCTTCGCAGCGCGCCGGGGCGGCTCGCCCACCAGCCATCATGATCCATATCGCCGAGGTCGAGCCAATGGCGATCGCCCGTCGGTGCGGCCTTCACCCACCAGCCGGCGCTGCGCATCGCGGTGACGATGTCCTGCCGGTCGTCGTCGCGGACCGGGTAAAGCGACAGGCGCGCGGCGCGGGCGCGCAAATCCCGGAAAAGCCGGGAAAGCGCCGCACCCCGGTCGACGCCCTCGCTGTAGAGCGGCCGGATCGCAAAGCTGTACCAGTTCGTGAGACCCGCAAAATGCCCCGGTTTTTCGATACGGAACGGCAGCCATGCAGTCGTGGCGTTGGCCGCGCCGCGCGCGTCGACCCGGCCCTCGCCCGCAAATCCGTGCGCCGCGAGCAGGTCGAACCATTGCGCGCGATCGAAGGGCGCGGCGAAGCCTGCGGCACGTGCCGCATCATCATTAGCGTGATCTTCACCGTTCCCTTGCATGGTGCGGCCCTCTATCACCTCACTCCTAACAGCCGATGACCAAAGCCGAAAACCCATCTTCGCGTCCGATCGACCATCTCGCCAGTTGCGGCGCACCCGATGCGGCTGCGCTGCTGATCGGCGACAAGGTCACGACCTTTGCCGGGCTCGACGCCGGGGTCGGACGGCTCGCGTCTTGGTTGCTCGAACAGGTGGGCGGTCCCGGCGAACGGGTGGCGAGCTGGAGCGCAAAGACGCGGCTTGCCTGCCTGATGCCGCTCGCCGCAGCGCGCGCGGGGCTGATCCATGTGCCGGTCAACCCGCTGCTGAAAGGTCCGCAGGTCGCGCATATCCTGGCCGACAGCGCGGCGAAACTGCTCGTCACGAACGGCGCACGCGCCGACGCGCTCGGCGACGGGCTGCCTGTCGAATGCGCGCTGCAGGATATCAAGGTCGGCGAGGAAGTGATTGATTCGGGCGGGCAGGGGCTTCCGCTCTCGATCGCCGAGCCCGACGATCTTGCAGCGATCCTCTACACCAGCGGCTCGACCGGGCGGCCCAAGGGCGTGATGCTCAGCCACGCCAATCTGTGGCTCGGCGCCGAAAGCGTTGCATCCTATCTCGATATCGCGCCCGACGACCGCGTGCTCGGCGTACTCCCGCTCAGCTTCGACTACGGTCAGAGCCAGCTGCTTTCGAGCTGGCATGCGGGCGCCGCTGTCGCGCCGCTCGATTATCTGACCGCGCGCGACGTCGTGAAGGCGGTGGCGCGGCACGGCGTCACGACGCTCGCGGGGGTGCCTCCGCTCTGGGTACAACTCGTCGAGGCCGAATGGCCCGCCGAAACCGCCAGCCTCCTGAAACGCCTGACCAACAGCGGCGGCGCACTCACCCCCTCGCTGATCGACGCGATGCGGGCGACATTTCCGGCGGCCGATATCTACCCGATGTACGGGCTTACCGAGGCGTTCCGCTCGACCTGGCTCGATCCGAAATTCGTCGCCGATCATCCGACCTCGATGGGCCGCGCGATCCCGCATGCCGAAATACTGGTGTGCCGCGCCGACGGTACGATCACCGCCGACGAGGAGCCGGGCGAACTCGTTCATTGCGGGCCGCTCGTCGCCAAGGGCTATTGGCGCGATGAAGAACGCACGGCGCAACGCTTCCGGCCTGCACCGCGCGCGTCGGAATATGGCGGGATGGCGGTGTGGTCGGGCGATACGGTGCGCCGCGACGCCAACCATCTCCTTTATTTCGTCGGCCGCGACGATGCGATGATCAAGACCGCGGGCAACCGCGTCAGTCCGACCGAGGTCGAGGATATCGCGGTCGCGTCGGGCCTGATCTACGAGGCCGTGGCTTTCGGAATCCCCAACGAACGGCTCGGCGCGGCGATTGTGCTGATCGTGCGCGGCAAGGACGGCGTTGCCGACGAGGAAGGGCTCGCGGCCTGGCTCCGCCAGAATCTCCCCAATTTCATGCAGCCGCAGGCGATCGAATGGCGCGATGCCCTGCCGCGCAATCCGAACGGCAAGCTCGACCGCGTGGCGATCGCCGCCGATTGGGCCAGGGAGTCCACGGTATGAAGCCGCACGGTCCGATCCCGCCCGGCTTCCGCGCCGATCCCGGCGGCATGCTGCTGATCGGCGGCGACCGCGCCGAGGCGCTCGCCGACGTCGCGGGCGACACCCCGCTGTTCCTCTACGACAGCGCGATGCTGGCCGCGCGCATCGCCGAATGGCGCGCCGCGATGCCCGCCGTGGTCCAGCTTCACTATGCGATGAAGGCGAACCCCTATGCGCCGCTGCTCGCCTTCATGGCGCGGCTGGTCGACGGGTTCGACGTCGCCTCGGGCGGCGAACTCAAGGCCGCGCTGGCGAGCGGCATGACCGCCGGACACATCAGCTTCGCCGGCCCCGGCAAGCGCGACCGCGAACTCGAAGCCGCCATCGCGGCGGGCGCGACGCTCAACCTCGAATCGGCGGGCGAAGGCGAACGCGCGCTGTCGATCGCGGACAATCTCGGCCTGACGCCGCGCCTCGCGGTACGCGTCAATCCCGACTTCGACCTCAAAGGTTCGGGCATGAAAATGGGCGGCGGCGCCAAGCCCTTCGGCGTCGATGCCGCCGAAGTTCCCGCGCTCGTCCGCCGCCTGCTCGATGCCGGCGCCGACTGGCAGGGCTTCCATATTTTCGCAGGATCACAGGCGCTTGACGCCGCGGCGATCGCCGAGACGCAGGAGCAGACCGTCGCGCTCGCCGCGCGGCTCGCGAACGGGATCGGCGCCGCCCCGCCGCTCGTCAACCTCGGCGGCGGGATGGGCGTGCCCTATTTTCCCGGCGACAAGCCGGTCGATGTCGCCGCGGTCGGCACGGCGCTCGCGGAGACGCTGGCCACATGCGACCCGGTGCTCGCGAACAGCCGCTTCGCCATGGAGCTTGGCCGCTGGCTCGTCGCCGAGGCGGGCGTCTATCTGACCCGCATCGTCGACCGGAAGGTCAGTCATGGCGAGACCTTCCTCGTCACCGATGGCGGCCTCCACCACCAGCTCGCGGCGAGCGGCAATTTCGGCACCGTGATCCGCCGCAACTATCCGATCGCCGTCGCCGGCCGCTTCGGCGCCGAGCCGGTCGAGACCGTGTCGGTCGTCGGCTGCCTCTGCACCCCGCTCGACCGCCTCGGCGATCAGGTCGCACTCCCGCATGCCGGCGTCGGCGACCTGATCGCGATCTTCCTCGCCGGCGCCTATGGTGCGTCGGCAAGTCCGGCGGCCTTTCTCGGACAGGGGGCGGCGCGCGAAATGCTCGTCTGATCCGTCGGAACATGTTCCTTAATGGGACAATTTTGTGACGTTGTGATCCAAACTTATTTCAATACTAACCGTATGTTCACCCTTTTCGAGCAATGGCGGAAGCTGACGCAATGGCTGTCGCCGCGAAGTTCCGGATAGCGGCTCCCCCCGATGGCCCGAAAGGTTATGGATTATGGCTTCGTTCCCCTCGCTCCGCATCGCGCGCGCCGCGCTCGTCTCGGGCATCGCTGCAACCGCGCTGACGGGCTGCATGGGCGCCGGTACCGCGCCGCAGCTGCCCAGCGCCAATTTTGTCGCGAACCAGGAAGGGCCGGGCGAGGAATATATCATCGGCCCGCTCGACGAGCTCCAGATCTTCGTGTGGCGCAATCCCGAACTCGGCGGCAAGGTGCAGGTGCGCCCCGACGGCCGCATCACCACGCCGCTGATCACCGACATGCCGGCGGTGGGGAAAACCCCCACGATGCTGCAACAGGACCTCAAGCTCCAGCTCAGCCAGTATATCACCGATCCGATCGTCAGCGTGATCGTCACCAGCTTCAACAGCACCTTCTCGCAGCAGGTGCGCGTCGTCGGCGCGACCGAAAAGCCGGCATCGATTCCGTTCCGCGCCAACATGACCGTACTCGACGCAATGATTGCAGTTGGCGGCCTGGGCGAATATGCCGCTGGAAACAAGGCGCGACTCGTCCGTTTCGACAAGGGCAGTGGGAAGCAGCAGGAATTCGGCCTGCGGCTTAATGACCTGATCAAGCGCGGCGATATCAAGGCGAACGTGCGGCTTCAGCCGGGCGATGTGATCATCATCCCCGAAAGCATGTTCTGATATCGACCGGCGGCCACCCACCCATCTCCCAAGGATCAATTTCGAGCGATGAACAGCCTTTACGACGAATTCCGGGTGGCGCTGCACAGCGTCTGGACGCGCCGGTGGCTGGTGCTGGCGGTGGCATGGGGCATCTGCATCCTCGGCTGGCTGGCGATCGCGTCGATCCCGAACCGCTATGACAGCCGCGCGCGCCTGCTCGTCGACGTCAACGAAATCCTGCCCGACGATGCTCAGGCCGGGGGCGGACGTCCGCAGATCGACCAGATCCGCGAAACGCTGACCAGCGCGCGCAACATGGAAAAGGTCGCGGCGACCACCGGCCTGCTCCCCGCCGGCGCGAACGAGCGCGAAAAGGCCGGCGCGGTCGCGATGCTGCAAAAGAATATCAAGGTCGTTCCGCAGCAGGACAATATTTTCGAAATCACCTCCAGCGTCGCGGTCGGCAGCCTGTCGGACGCCGACAATGCGAAGCTCGCCTCGGGCGTGCTCGACAGCCTGATCACCGTGTTTCGCGACGACCAGCTGCGCGGCGGCCGGATGAACGCGCGCGAGAGCCTCAAATTCCTCGACGCCCAGATCGCCGACCGCGAAAAGGCGCTACGCGAAGTCGAAGCGCGCCGCGGCGCGTTCGAGGCGCAGAATATCGGCCTGATCCCGGGCGGCAGCGGTTCGCCGGCGCAGCGCGTCGAAGCCGCGCGCGCCGAACTCGGCCAGATCGATTCGCAGCTCGTGTCGGCGCAGGCGCAGCTCGCGGCCGCCAATGGCCAGCTTTCCTCGACCCCGGCGACGATCAACATCCCCGGCATGGGCAGCGTCGGCGGCGGCGTTGCGCGGCAACAGCTTGCGGGCGCGCAGAACGAACTGTCGTCGATGCGCGCGCGCGGGCTGACCGACGCGCACCCCGACGTCATCGCGCTCAAAAGCCAGATCGCGTCGCTGAAGGCCATGGCCGACCGCGAAGGCGCGGGCGGCGGCGGTGGCGGCAATTCGCAGAACCCCGCCTATGCCTCGCTGTCGGCGATGCGCGCCGAGCGTCAGGCGACGGTCAGCGCGCTGTCGGCGCGCAAGGCACAGCTCACCGGCGACATCGCCAGGATCACGTCGCAGCAGATCCAGAACCCCGGCATCGCCGCCGAATACGACCGGATCAACGGCGAATATACGGCGTTCAAGGCACAATATGACAAGCTGCTCGCCCAGCGCGAGCAGGTCCGCCTGCGCGGTCAGGTCCAGACCGAAACCGACGCGATCAAGATCGAACTGCTCGATCCGCCATCGAAACCGACGAGTCCGGCCGCGCCGAACCGCCCGCTGTTCCTGACGCTCGTCCTGCTCGCGGGCATCGGCGGGGGCGTCGGTGCCGCCTTCGGCCTGGGACAGGTCCGTACCAGCTATGCGACCGCGGCGAAGCTCGAACGTGCCAGCGGCCTGCCCGTCATCGGATCGATCACCGAAGTGGTGACGCCCGAACGCCACCTCGACCGGCGCAAGAAGCTTGTCTGGCTCGCCAGCGGCAGCGGCGCGCTGGTCGGTCTCTACGCCCTCTTGCTGGTCGCTGAATTTATTCAGCGCGGCATGGTTGCGTGACGGGGGACGACGACATGAACGACCAACGCAAAGTAAAGCGCCCGCCCTCGCTCCTCGAACGCGCCGCCGACATGTTCGGTATCGATCCCGCGGTCAATGCGCCGACGATCGACGTATCGAACCTGCCGCCCGAGCCCGAGAAGAAGGCGAAGAAGGCCAGGGCCGAACCCGCCGAAGCGCCGCGGCACGAAAGCCTCGAGCCCGTCGTCGAGGCTGCGCCTGCGGTCGAAGCCGCGCCCTCGCCCGCGCCCTCGCCGCGCAAGGATGTCGCAAAAGCGGCCCCCGCGATTCTGCCGACGCGGCAGGGGACGATCGATCGCACGCGGCTCGCGTCGCGCGGAATGATCGTACCCGGCACGCCGGTGACGGGTATTTCCGAAGAATATCGCATCGTGAAACGCGAATTGATCCGCAATTTCGGCGGGGCCGGCAACCGCCCGATCCTGCCGCGCGGCCACCGCGTGCTGATCGCCTCGGCCAACCCCGGCGAGGGCAAGACCTTTTCGGCGGTCAACCTCGCGCTCAGCCTCGCGGTCGAGGCGGACCATGACGTGCTGCTGATCGACGCCGACATCGCCAAGCCGAGCGTGCTCGAGGCACTGGGGCTGGAAGACGGCCCCGGCCTGATGGACGCGCTCGCCGATCCGCATTTGCCGCTTGGCGACTGCCTGATCCAGACCGACATTCCGGGGCTGAAGGTCATGCCCGCCGGCACCCAGCATATGCACGATACCGAACTCCTCGCCTCGGCGCGGACGGAAGCGCTGCTTGCGCAGCTCGAACAGGGCGCGCCGGGCCGCATCCTCATTGTCGATTCGCCGCCGGTGCTCGCGGCTTCACCCGCCGCGGTGCTCGCGGGGCATGTCGGCCAGACGATCATGGTCGTGCGCGCCGACGAAACGCTCGAATCGGCGCTACGCGACGCGATCGGCCTGATGGGTGCGTGCCCGCACATCCAGCTGCTTCTCAACGGCGTGAAATATTCGCCCGGCGGCCGCCGCTTCGGCACCTATTACGGACAAGGAGGCGCGTGATGCGCACCACCACCATGCGTCATGTCGGGACGCTGGCGGCCCTGCTGCTCGCCGGGACGGCGACGGGCGCGCACGCCCAGTTTTCGGGCGATCCGGGCCCCGGCGGGGGCAACGCGTCGTCGACCGGCGCATCCCAACCCGAACCTGGTCGCGCGGAGAGGCGCGCCGAGCGCCGCCGTACCCAGCGCCAGGTCGACGTCAGCCCCTATCTCGAGGTGGGTCAGGTGCTGACCGCGGACCTCAAAAATGGCGGCGACGTCCTGACATATACGAACCTAGCGGTCGGCGTCGACGCGGCGATTGTGACGAACCGCGCCGAACTGTCCGGAACGCTGCGCTACGAACATCGTATCGGGTGGAACGGCGGGCTCGGCGATTCGGATACGGTCAGCGGACTGGCCCGCGGCCGGATCGAGGTCGCGCGCGGATTGAATCTCGAAGGCGGCGCGCTCGCGACGCGCTCGCGCGCCGACGGGCAGGGCGCCGACAGCGGGTTGTTCATCGGTGACGCCAGCAACGTCGCGAACCTCTATTCGCTCTACGCCGGGCCGACCTTTGCCCGGCGGATCGGCGGCCTCGACGTCGGGGCCGGCTATCGTTTCGGCTATACCAAGGTCGACGTCGACACCCCCCCGATCCTGTCGCCGGGCAGCCAGCCGCAGGATATTTTCGACAGCTCGACCAATCATGTCGCATGGGCCAGCGTCGGTGCGCGCCCGGGCGACCTGCCGTTCGGCTGGCAGGTGTCGGGCGGCTACGAGCGTGAGGATGCGAGCCAGCTCGACCAGCGTTACGAGGGCAAATATGCCCGCGCCGACGTGACGGTGCCGATCGGTCCGACCGTCGCATTGCTCGGCGGTGTCGGGTACGAGGATATCGAAATCGGTCAGCGCAACCCGGTGGTCGACGCCAATGGCGTGCCGGTTCGCGATGCCAGCGGCCGCTTCATCACCGACAAATCGACCCCGCGCCAGCTGTCGTTCGACACCGACGGGCTGATCTGGGACGCCGGCGTGATGTGGCAGCCCAGCCGCCGCACCTCGCTGACCGCGCGTGTCGGGCGCCGTTATGGCGACACCATCTATACGGGCAGCTTCTCCTATCGCGCCGATCATGCGACGACGATCCAGGTCGGCGTCTATGACGGGCTTTCCAGCCTTGGCCGCGGCCTGTCGGGCGGGCTCGCGGCGCTGCCGACCCAGTTCGATCCGACGCGCAACCCGATCGGCGGCGCGATCAACCCGTGCGTCTTTGGGCAACAGGGCGGCGGCTGCCTCAATAACCAGCTCGGCAACGCGACCTCGGCGCAATATCGCAGCCGCGGTGTGCAGGCGACGCTGTCGTCGCGCTTCGGCGGGTGGAGCTACGGCGTCGGTCTCGGCTACGACCAGCGCAAGCTGCTCGCGCCGCGGTTGTCGCCGATCGGCGGTCTCGACGGGATCAAGGACGAGAATTATTATCTCTTCGTTTCGGCAGCGCGCCAGCTCGACGTCGATTCGGACCTCAGCCTGTCGGGTTATGTCAATTATTTCGACAATGGCGCTCCGAACGCGAGCGACGTTCAGTCGGCAGGGCTGTCGGCTTCCTATTCGCGGCGTTTCTGGCGCGGGCTCACGGGGACTGCAGCGGCCAGCCTCAACGCCTTCGATCAGGAAGGCTTCAACAGTCAGCTTATCGGTTCGGCTTTGGTGGGACTTCGTTACAACTTCTGACCAGGCAACGGGAATATTGCGATGTACGATCAGTTCTATGGTTTCACCGGGCGTCCGTTCCAGCTGACGCCAGACCCGCATTTCTATTTCGAAAGCGGCACCCACCGGAAGGCGATGTCCTACCTCGGCTACGGCCTCGCACAGGGCGAAGGCTTCATCGTCATCACCGGCGATGTCGGGGCGGGCAAGACGACGCTCGTCGGCCATCTGATGAACACGATCGACCCCAATCGCCTGACCGCGGTCAAGCTGGTGTCGACGCAGGTCGAGGGCGACGACCTTCTCCGCCTCGTCGCCGAACAATTCGGCATCGAGTGGGAAGGCGAGAGCAAGGCCGAGCTGCTGCGCTCGATGGAGCAATATCTGCGCGAACAGGCGCGCGCCGGAAAACGCACGCTGCTGATCGTCGATGAAGGGCAGAATCTCGCCATTTCGGCGCTTGAAGAGCTGCGCATGCTCTCGAACTTCCAGCTCGGCGGGCATTCGCTGCTCCAGATATTCCTGCTCGGCCAGCCCGAGTTCCGCCAGACGCTCTTTCATTCGCCGACGCTCGAACAGCTGCGCCAGCGTGTGATCGCGACGCACCATCTCGACCCGATGGAGCCCGAGGAGGTCGAACCCTATATCCTCCACCGCCTCGGCAAGGTCGGCTGGACGGGCAACCCCAGCTTCAGTCCCGACGCGTTCGAGGAAATCTTCGATTACAGCGAAGGCGTGCCGCGCAAGCTGAACGTGCTGGTCAGCCGGATTCTGCTGTATGGCGCGGTCGAGCAGATGAACCGCATCACCGCGCAGAATGTGCGCTCGGTCGTCGCCGAGATCGAAGCCGATCGCGGCCTCGACGCGTCGACGCTGGTGCCGCTGCCGGTGGACGAGATCGTTGCGGCGGCGGCCACGGCTGCCGCGCCGACGCCCGCACCCTTCGCCGTGCCGGCACCGGCGAACGAAGCGCGGCTCGAATGGCCGCAGCGCGCCGCCGACCCTGCCGCCGACGGGCGCCCGCCGTTCGCTGCGCCCGTCGAACCGGCGCAGGTCGTCGTGCTGACCCCGCCCGAACCGGTGGAGGCCGATGTGCTGGAACTCGCGTCCGGAACCGCGATCGAAACGCCGGCGCCCGCCGTGCCTGCGATCGATCCCGGGCATCTCGCGGCGCTCGAAGAACAGATCGCGTCGCTCGAGGCGCGTCTCGTCGAACAGGATGCCGCGCTGCGCCGCGTGCTCGACCTCCTGATCGAATGGGTCGAGCGCGATCCCGAAAACGCACCCAATCCCGCGACGTCGCGGACGTGGGCGGCCTGACAGCGCGGCTGAAACCCGCTACCCAGCCGATGAAGGTGAGGAAAAATGCAGAACGGCCTGTCGGTCGATGTCGAGGACTGGTTCCAGGTCGGCGCCTTTGAGCGCACGATCGACCGCGCCGACTGGCCGACGCTCGAATGCCGGGTCGAGGCCAATTGCGACGCGGTGCTGCAGATTTTCGCGGACGCGGGGACGCAGGGCACCTTCTTCACTCTGGGCTGGGTCGCCGAACGCTATCCCGCGTTGATCAAGCGCATCGTCGCGGCGGGGCATGAACTCGCGAGCCACGGTTACGACCACAAACGCGTGTTCAACATGACTGCCGTCGAATTCGCCGCCGACCTCAAGAAAACGCAGGCGATCCTCGAAGACCTCGGCGGGGTGGCGATCCGCGGCTATCGCGCGCCGAGCTTCTCGGTCGATACGCGCACGCCGTGGGCGCATAGCGTGCTCGCCGAACAGGGCTATGCCTATTCGTCGAGCGTCGCGCCGGTCGTCCACGACCATTATGGCTGGCCGCAGAGCCCGCGCCACGCGTGGCGGCCGCTCGCCGACAGCGACCTCGTCGAATGGCCGGTCACGACCGCGCGCTTCGCGGGGCGCACGCTCGCAGCGGGCGGCGGCGGCTTCATGCGGATGCTGCCCTATGGCTTCACGCGCTGGGCGATCGCGCGCATGAACGAGGAAGGGCATCCGGCGATCCTCTATTTCCATCCGTGGGAAATCGACCCCGGCCAGCCGCGCGTCGCCGATGCGCCGATCAAGTCGAAGAT
>JALDYH010000336.1:0-3092 GCA_032154175.1 Sphingopyxis sp.
CCGACCAGGTCGGCATGGTCGAGCAAGGTCGCCGATAGATTGACCGACATATGGATGGCGAGCCCGCGTTCGTGGAGCTGCGCCGCCGAGCGGATCGCCTGGTCCATCACGAACAGGGTGAGGCGATAGATGTCCTGGCTCTTTTCGGCCTGGACGATGAACTCGTCGGGCGGGATGGGCCCGCGCGTCGGGTGCGTCCAGCGCGCGAGGGCCTCCACACCGACGAGCTTGTTCGTCGCGATTTCATATTGCGGCTGGAAGGCAACCCAGATGTCGCCGCCGGTGAGGGCGTCCTCGAGCTGCGAGTGGAACGAGAGTTGCCAGCCGGCGTCCTCCTTTTGCCGCGAGGTATATTTGGTCCACAGCGAGCGCGTCCGGATCGCGCGTTCGGCGGCGACGAGCGCGGCGGCAAGGCGCTGCGCGTTCGAGCCTTCGAATTCGTCGTTTACCCCGAAGGCGATCGCGACGTCGACGCGCAGCTCGCCAATCGTCAGCGGCGCGTTGAACAGTGCGGCGAGGCCCGCGAGCTGGCCTTCGATCTGGCTGTGCTGATAATAGGGGACGAGCCAGGCGAAGGTGCCGTCGAGGTCGTGGTGCAGCGTCGTGCCCTGCGACGCGAGCTGGAGACGGCGGGTGACCTGCTCGACAAGCTTGCCGATCCCGTCGCCGGGGATGAAGGCAGCGAGATCGTCGAAATTGACGACCTTGGCCGCAATGACGGTCGCGCTGCCAAACGGAGGCTGCGAACGCAAGGCCTCGAAATTGGGCAGACCCGAAACCGGATTTTCGCGCTGCGCCGAATCGCGACGCCGCGCACGCGCCACATTCGAGCCGATAGCCACAAGGAAGAACAATCCGGTGCCCGTGGACACCGTGACAAGCTGCGTCGCAAGCAGCAGCTGCGATGCGACAAGAAGGGCGGCGACCGCCAATCCGAAGATGCTGAACCACCGGTTACCGCGGCGCAGCAGCATGGGCAGCGTCAGAAGCAGCGAAAGGCCCAGCGGCGGCAGCCAGCCGAGGTTCACCGGATCGCCGCGGCGCAGTGTTTCGGCGGCGAGCAAATGGATATAGGCGCCGGGAACCTTGTCGTGCCCGGGCAAATAATGCTGGTCTTCAAGGCGCGAGGCGGTGGGCGCGAAGATAACATCCTTGCCCGCCAGTTCTTTCGCACCGACCTTGCCATCGATCACGTCGATCGCGCTATACTGGCGGATGCTGTTCGTTCGGTACGAAAAATCGATACGAAATTCCGACGGTGCATCGGCCGTCTTGTTCGCCATGACCGCCGAAAAGCTCGGCAGCAATTTCCCGTCGGCAAGGTACATCAGGGGGACGTCCCAGACCTGCCAGAACTGATATTCCCACGCGATGCTCGCCCGTTTGGCGCGTTCGCCGAAGGATTCATTGGGGAAAATTGTAACAAGGCGGTCGGAGCCCGGTACCGACCGCGTCGAGACGGCCAGAACCGCGCGGCTTCCCATTGCGCGCACCGCCGCGCTGATGGCTTCGAGCCCGCCGAAATTGTCCGGCCGGTCGAAATAGAAGTCGATGAACAGGCGCTTCGGTCGCGCGCGATCGACGGCGCGTATCAGGCGGGCATGATCGTGCCGGGTGAACTCGCCGCCGCGCGATTCGGCCAGGGTCCGGTCATCGACCCCGACCACGACGATGTCGCCCGAGACATCGCGATAGGCGACGCGGCTGGTGGCCATGGCGATGAGGCGATCGGGCAATTCGCCAACGCCGCTGATGCCGATGACAAGACTCAGCAGCAGCGACAGCACGAGCGCGCGCCAACTGACGATCATCTTCTGTCCGAGCTTCAGCACGCACGTCTCCGCAAGATTGCCGGACGTGACTAGCTTCAGATGGTTATCATCGCGTTAATTATGAACAAAGTCCTGCACCGCCCGATACGGCGGAAAGTCCATGTTTCAGGCGGTTTTCGGCAATGGCTCGAGTGCGGCATCGCCGGCGAGCGCCGAAGCTGCAAGGCCGGTCGCCGCCGGAACGATCTGCTGCAGGTAGAAGCGCGTCGAGGCGACCTTCGCTTCGAGGAAGGCGACGTCACCGCTGCCTTCATCGAGCGCGGTGCGCGCGGCCTTCTGCTGGATCGCCATCAGCCAGCCGCAGGTCGCAGTGGCGAGCATGGTGAGATAGGGATAGCTGCCCGCGAGCCGGTCGCCGGTGTTCGCGGTTACCATCCAGTCGGTGACCGCGCGGCACGCGTCGACGAGCTGCTGCAATTCGGGGGAATCGGCAGCGCCCGCCGCGATGTCGTCGATCAGCCCGCGGACGAGGTCGCCGCCCGCCATGCCGAGCTTGCGCCCGACGAGATCGGCGGCCTGGATGCCGTTGGTGCCCTCGTAGATCGGCGCGATGCGCGCGTCGCGATAATGCTGCGCGGCGCCGGTTTCCTCGATGAAGCCCATGCCGCCGTGAACCTGGACGCCGAGGCTCGCGACCTCGCAGCCGATGTCGGTCGCGTGCGCCTTGACCAGCGGGATGAGGATGTCGGCGCGCATCGCGGCGGCTTCGTCACCGAGCTTGCCGAAATCGATCTGCGCTGCGGCATAATAGGTCAGCGCGCGCGCGGCTTCGGTCTGCGCGCGCATCCGCCACAGCATGCGGCGGACGTCGGGGTGCTGGTCGATCGTCACCGGGGTGCGATCGGGCGAGCCCGCGAGCGCCGACTGGACGCGCTCGGCGGCGAAGCGTTGCGCCTGCTGCGTCGCGCGCTCGCCGATCTGGATGCCCTGACAGCCGATCATCAGACGCGCATTGTTCATCATCACGAACATCGCGCGCATGCCGCCCATTTCGTCGCCGACGATCTCGCCGAGGCAATCCTCGTCTTCGCCATAGACCATGACCGCGGTCGGCGAGCCGTGGATGCCGAGCTTATGCTCGATCGAGGCGCAATGGACGCCGTTCGAGTGCGCGGGCTTGCCGTCCGCATCGAGGCGATATTTGGGAACGAGGAACAGCGAAATGCCGCGCGTCCCCTCGGGCGCGCCGGGCGTGCGCGCGAGGACGAGGTGGACGATATTGTCGGTGAGGTCATGCTCGCCGAAGGTGATGAAGATCTT
>JALDYH010000098.1:0-14099 GCA_032154175.1 Sphingopyxis sp.
GTCGAAAGCGGGATCGAGTGGATGAACACCGACCCCGACGAGCCGTGGGTCGCGAGCTTCACCGATGTCGTTCGCCGTCATCCGCAGGTGCGCGGGCTGATCTGCGGCCACCTCCACCGCAGCGTCACCGTCGCGTGGGAAGGCCGCACCGTTGCGATCTGTTCGTCGATCGCGCCGCAGGTGTCGCTCGACCTCCGGCCGATCGACGAGAACAAGCCTGACGACCGCCCGATGATCGTCGCCGAAGACCCCGCCTACGCCCTCCACCGCTGGAACGGGCGCGAACTGGTGAGCTTCTACGATCATGCGGGCGCCCACACGATGCTCGCCAAATATGACGAGCGGCTGCAGCCGCTGGTGCGCGAGTTGAAGGCCGAGCGGCCGGGTCAGTAACCCAGCGTCAGGTCGACGCGCGGTTCGACGGCTTCGCCCTTCTTCCAGCGATCCAGATTTTCGAGAAAGCGCCCGGCCGAGCGGATGAACATCTTGTCCTGCGCGCGGCCCGACAGGTGCATCGTGATATGCGCGTTGTCGAGGCTCCACAGCGGGTCGCCTTCGGGCAGCGGCTCGGGGGTAGTGACATCGAGGAAAGCCGACGCGATCTGCTGGCTATCGAGCGCGGCAACGAGCGCGTCCTGATCGACGACGCTGCCGCGCGCGATGTTGATGAGCGTCGCGGTGGGCTTCATCGCAGCGAGCTCGGCGGCGCCGATCATGCCGTCGGTTTCGGGGGTCGCGGGGACCGCGAGGATCACCCAGTCGAAATCGCCGAGCCGGGCGCGCCACTGGTCGGGGGTCAGCGTGTTCTCGCCCGGCGAACGGCGCACGACGGTGACGTCGACCGCGAAGGCCTTCAGCCGCTCCTCGATCAGCTTGCCGATCGCGCCATAACCGAGCAGCAGCGCCTTCGATCCGAAGAGTTCGACCTTGCCCGGCGAATCGATCAGCCATTCGCGGCGCTCCTGCGCGCGGACGACTTCGCGGTAGCCCTTGGCGATGGTCAGCATTCCCATCACGACATATTCGGCGATGGTGATCGCGTTGATTCCCGCGCCATTGGTCACCACCGTGCCGCGTTCGCGGAGCAGATCGAGCGGCATGCCATCGACCCCGGCGTAGATCGAGTTCAGCCATTTCAGCCCGGTGGCAGCGGTGATGACCGCGGCCATGTCCTTCTTGTCGTACATGTCGAACCAGCCGATTTCGGCCGTGGGCGCCATTTCCAGCGCCTCTTCCTTCGATGCGAAGAAACGCGGTTCGACCCAGTCGGGCAGGCGGTTTTCGACGAGCGGACGGATCAGGCCCGAAAGAACGGTGACGGTCTTGGTCATATATTTCCTACTGCTGGAATGCGTGCCAGCCCGCCCACGCCAGCGGGACGAGGCCGATCAGGTCGACGAGCGCGATGGTGCCGAGCGAGGCGGGGCGCCCATATGATTGATAGAGAAACAGGAAGCTGATCATCGAGATCGCGGCGAGCAGCGTCGCGAGCTTGCGCCCGCCAGGATCGAGCGCCGCCCAGACGCAGGCGACGAGCACGGCGAAAAACAGCGCCGCGCGGTGCTGCATCAGCAGGAAGATCGGGCTGTCCGGCTGGATGCCGTAAAGCCGCGTGATCAGCGTCGGCCGGAACAGCGCAAGCGCCGGAACCAGATGGACAAGACCGACAAGGAGCCAGCATATCAGTTGCGACATGCAACGAAGCTAGCAGTCCGTGAAGCCGGGACAAGCCTCTAATTGGCGTTCAGCCGCCAGTCCCAGCCGAGCGGGTCGCCGTCCATGACCTCGACCCCGGCGGCGATGAGTTCGTCGCGGAGCGCGTCGGAGGCGGCAAAGTCCTTTGCGGCGCGCGCTTCCTTGCGGCGCGCCAGCGTGGCTTCGATTTCTTCCTCGGCAATCGTTACGGCTTTCGGACGAACGCGCAGGTCGGCGCGTTCGATGGCGAGCAAGTCGAGGCCGAGCACCGCATCCATTGCGGCGAGCGCCGCGCGCTTCTGTCCGGCATCGATCTTTTTCATCGCGGCGGTTTCTTCGAGCAATGTCAGCGCGACCGCCGTGTTGAGATCGTCCGAGATCGCCGCATCGAATTTCGCCAGCAGATCAACAAGGCGGCGGTCGATCGGCTCGGCCGCCTCCGCATCGCGCACCGGCGCGGCCGCCATCACCAGCCGTTTCAATCGGGTCAGTGCCGCTCCAAGGCCCTCCCACGAAAACTCCAGTTCGCTGCGATAATGCGCCTGCAGGCACATCAGGCGGTAGGCGAGGGGGTGATAGCCCCGGTCGGCGAGCAGTTGGAGCCGCAGAAACTCGCCCGACGACTTGGACATCTTGCCGCCACGATCGATCAAGAAATTATTGTGCATCCACAGGCGTGCACCGGAATGTTCGGCGTGGTCGAGCCCGCCGCAACCGCGGAAGGCCTGGTTCTGGGCAATTTCGTTGGGATGATGGATCTCGCGGTGGTCGATGCCGCCGGTATGGATGTCGAACGGCATGCCGAGTTCGGCTTCGCCCATCACGGAGCATTCGAGATGCCAGCCGGGCGCGCCGCGACCCCAGGGTGAATCCCATTCCATCTGCCGCGTTTCGCCCGCGGGGGTCTTGCGCCAGATTGCGAAATCGGCCGCGTGGCGCTTGCCATCGACCTCTTCGATCCGGCCCTCGCCTTCGTCGGTGACGGCGCGGGCGAGCTTTCCATAATCGGCCACGGTCGAAACGTCGAAATAGAGGCCGCTCTCAAGCTCGTAGCAATGCTTGTCGGCGATGCTTTTCGCGAACTCGATCATCCGGGCGACATAGTCGGTCGCGACGGTCCATTTGGCGGGATCGCGGACATTCAGCCATTGCAGGTCGCGCTTGAACTCGGCGGTGTAAAAGGCCGCAATGTCCCACGCCGATTTGCCCTGCGACGCTGCGGCCTTTTCCATCTTGTCGTCGCCGGCGTCGGCGTCCGATGTCAGATGACCGACGTCGGTGATGTTGATGATGTGGCGCAGCTTATAGCCTTTGAACGCCAGCGTGCGGCCCAATGTGTCGGCAAAGACATAGGCGCGCATATTGCCGATGTGCTGGAAGTTATAGACCGTCGGCCCGCAGCTATAGACGCGCGCTTCGCCGGGATGGACGGGCGTGAATTCCTCGATGCTCCGCGTCAGGCTGTTGAACAGCTTCAGCGGTGCGGGGGCATGGGCGTCGGTCATGATCGCGCCCATGCCTTGCTCCGCCTGCCGGCGTCAACCGAAACGCGAATTACGGGGCTGGCGGCGTCCAAAGATCGTCGTTGCCCGCGCCGGTCACGGGATCGTCGAGCAATGGCTCGCCGGTCAGCGGGTCCAGCTCGCGCATCGTGATCAGGGCCTGCGGGAAATTATTGCCCTCGCCGACACCGTCGTCGTCGACCTCTTCGTCGATGATATCCTGGACGGGGAAATTATTCTCGAATTCGAAGGCGACGGTGGTGCAGGCGGCCGGGCTGGCGATAAAGCAGCCGTTGAAGGTCGATCGCCGGTCATAGCTTCCGGCCACCGGTGCGGCTCCGTTGATGGTGAGCAGCCGGAGAGCGTCGATGCCGGTGACCTGTCCGTTCGGTCCGAGCTGCACGCCGTTGATGACGATGCGCGATGGCCCCTGCGTTTGCACGTCGAGCCCGCCCGCGCCGAAGGTTAGTCCGCGGCGCAGGTCGAGGTCAGTTCCGGCGCCGCTGTTCTGGACGTAAAAGCTGCCGACGACGTTGGCGCGAATCCCGCGAGCGAACAGTGCGCCTTCGTCGAGGACGACGCCGTCATTCTCGGCAAGCCGGGTATTGATTGCGCTGATCGCCGTCGCGGCGCCGACCGCGGTGATCGCCGCCTCTGTTGCGACGATGATGTCGTCCGATTCCATGTTCAGTTGCCCGCCCGGCGCGTCGTTGGCACCGAGCAACCGGACGCTTCCCTGACCCAGTATCACTTCGAGCGCATCGCCGGCGACGAGGTTGAGCGCGTTCGTGTCGGAGAGGCCGGTCAAGCGGACATCGCCGATTACGCGCATCTTTCCGGGGGTGCTGATCGTCAGCGCCCCATTGGCGCCGAGGTTGGACCCTGCCGCGCCGCCGGTCATCGTGAACCCGTCGACAATGACATCGGGCGGTGTGGACGATCCGACCGAGCTGCCGACTGCCGCCTGGACCTGCGGTGCGACGATTTCGATCTGGGCGGCATAGAGGCGCGTGAGCTCGTCGGCGTCGATATGATAGCCGTTGGGCCCATTGGGTCCCGCAGTGCCGCCGACGAAAGTCTGGTTGTTGGCGTTGTTATTGGCGATCGACAGTTGCCGGGTAACTCCCGCGGTGCCGACGCGCGCCGCCGATCCGATGGTGATGCCGGCCGATGCGAGCGAGATCGATTGGCCGGTGACGACGCCAGTGATGCCGAGGGATGCGAATGCCGACGCGTCGAGATTGCCTGTCACGGTCACCGTGTCGAGGTTCAGGAAGCCGCCCGAGTTTTCGACGATCGCATTGGCGGCGGTCAGGTTGGCGATGGTCATCGCTTCACCCTGGGTGCGAAGGTCGGCGGTGCCGGCGACATTGCCGTTTGCGAGCGAGAAATCGCCGCCGCCGCGGACATAGGCATCGCCGACGTCGGTTGTCAGCGTGGTAAAGTGCATATCGCCGCCGCCCTCGATGCGGATTGCGTTCGCGCTGGCGTTGATCGGCCCCGAAGCGACCAGCGCGCCGAGCAGGAGGTTGCCGTCGCTGCTGTCGAGGGTGGTGGTGCCCAGAACATTGGCCTGATCCACGGTGATGCCCGCCGCCCCGGTTAGCGTGACATCCTGACCTTCGATGGAGGTAATGTCGATTTCCGTGCCCGCGGTCAGCGTCGCATTGCCGAGCGCCCGGATGCCGCCGCCGTCGATGCCGGCCGCCGAATTGATGACAACGTCGCCGTCGGCGCCGAGCGTCGGGATCGGGTCGCCGCCCGTTGCGGCGCGTACCGCAATCATGACATCCTGTGCGTTGATCGTCGCATTGCGGCCGGCCGCGACGCCGCCTGCCAGATTGGCAAGACCCGCGGCATCGACAACCACGTCGCTGAACGAGTCGACGCCCGCAAGCGTCGTCGCGCCGCCCTGTGTCCGGATGCTGCTGTCGCCGTCCGTCGTACCGAGCCCGAGCGTGGTCGCGCCGTCGACCGCGATGCTGTTCGCGGCGTTGAGCAATATGTCGTCGCCCGCTGACAGGGCGGCGGCGTTGATCGCGCCGGTGGTCGACGCCATGATGATGTCGGCGCCGTTGGTGCCCTCCGTGCCTTCGCCCATTCCGATGGTGAAGGTCGGGCTGCCGGAAGCCATTGAAAAATCGAGTATATGCGTATCAGCACCCGCGCCGGTCGTGCGGACGTTCTGCGCGGTGATGTTGCCGGGGGCGCGAACGGTGATGTCGTCGCCGCCCGTGACGTCGGTCAGGTTTGCGGTCGTGCCCGCGAGGATAAGAATGTCCTCGCCCGCAGTGCCGCCGTCCACCGACGCCGCGGCCCCGGCGTTGACGCCGAACATGCGTCCCGCAGAGCTGTCGGTCAGCGCCGCATCGCCAGCGGCGATCACGAACAAATTGCCCTGCGTCGCATTGCCGTTGCCATCGATATAGCCGCCGTTGGCTTGCGCCGATGCGGCAATGTCGGCGCCCGAATTCAGGAAGATATCACCGCCTGCGACATAGGTACCGGACAGGTCGGCGGCGGAGAATATAGCGATGCTGCCGTCGACGTCGGCCTCGTTCACCGCGACTGCGCCGCCGCTGCCGGACGCGAAGAAAGACCCCGCGCCCGTAACGGTGCCGGCCAGCGCGATGCTGTTCGCGAACAGGTTGATGTCCGCGCCCGCAGTGATCGATCCGCCGCGGATGCCCTCGGCACCCGCAGCCGTGCCATTGGCCGACAGGCCGACTGACAGGCCGGCGTCGATATTGTTGAAGATGATCGACTGGCCCGTGACCTGGACGAAACCGCCCGCGGTCGAATTGCCGAGGTCGACCGCGCCCGGCGAAGCGATCACGATGTCGCCGCCGGTGATGATCGAATTGAGCCCCGTCCTGAAACTGCCGGCGGTCGCGTTGAAGTCGTTCGCCGCTTCGGCATGTTCGACGCTTGCAGCACCGGCGCTGTTCAGGCTGATATCTACGCCGGCAAGGCGATCGACGCCGATTGTTCCTGTCGGGCCGGTCACTGTCAATGACAGCGCCCCGCCCGCGCCGAGCAGGCTGCCGGGTGCGGCACTGATGCTGGTCGCCGCGGTCGCGATCAGGCTGTCGCTTGCCCGAAGGGTTGCCGCTTCGCCTTCGCGGACGTCGTGCCGGATGTCGATCTGGTCACCCGCGTTGATGGTCAGGCTGCCGTCGACGTCGACGATGCCGTTCGACCGGGCATAGACACCGACCGAACCGTCGGTGGTCAGCGTGACATCGCCCTGACTGGCGATCGTGCCGCCCGTGGGCGCGATGAAGATGCCCGCGAGCGCCGTGTCGGTGTCGTTGTTCGTGGGCGCGGCAGACCCCAGCGCCCGCGCGTCGAGGCCCGCGAGCGTGATATTGCCCCCCGCGCGCAATTCGATGCGCCCGGCGATATCGCCGCTTGCCGCGATGTTCGTCAGGCCGAGGTCGATCTGGCCGGGGCCGGAGGCGCCCGCCGATGTCTCGATCACGACGACACCGCCGCGCGTTGCGCTGAGGGTCCCGTTTGCGCCGTTCGCGCCGCCGCCCTGGCCCATGCCGCCGATGCCGGCTTCGCCCGAGATGCCGTTCGCGGTGATGTCGATCGCTTCGGCGTTCGAACTGATCGTGCCGCCCGTTGCGATCAGGCGGACCGTGCCGCCGGTACCGCTGCCGCCATTTCCGCCATTACCCCCTTGGTTGTTGGCGACATCAAGGCCGTTGCTCCCCGCGCCGCCGATCCCGCCGCGCCCGACGCTGCCGAGAATCACGCTGTCGCCGGCGACGAGACCGAGCGTCACTGCTCCGCCTTCGTTGGCCGCGACCTCGATCGCGCCACCCTGTCCGTTGCCGCCGTTGCCGCCGTCGGGCGCGATGGTCGGGAAGGAGCCGAACCCGATCCCGCCGGCACCGCCATTGCCGCCGATGCCGCCAGTGATGAAATTGGTTTCAAGTGCCGTCAGGCTGGCCCCGGCCCCGTCGGCGAGCATGCGCGACGTGCCGCCCGTTCCATTGCCGCCGTCGCCGCCCTGGCCATCGCGGCCGTCGGCGCCGTTGCCGCCGGTCCCGGTCGAATCCAGCGTGACGGCGAGTTCACCGGCATCGAAGCCGGTGACGATCGCCTGCGCGATGCCGCCAAAGCCGTCGCCGCCATTGCCGCCGACATTGTGAAGGCCCCCCGCACCGCCGGTGCCGCGCGCGACGCTGTTCGCGATGCCGACGCCGCTGATCGCGGTTTCGAGCGCGATCGTTGCGGTGCCGCCGCGGCCCGCACCGCCGGTGCCGCCGACGCCGACGCCGATGGCGCCGCCGCTGCTGCTCGAGAAGAAGCTGTCGCCGCCGGTGCCGCCGATGCCGGAGGCGTTGGCGATCATGCTGCTGGCGGTGGTCGTGCCGCCGCCGACACGCACCGTCGCGCCGCCGCCGATCCCGTCGCCGCCGGCCCCGGGGGTGCCGGGCACGCCGCCGAAGCTGGAGAAATTGGAAAACTCGCCGCCGTCGCCGCCGGTCCCGATTGCGCTCGCCCGAATGATGCTCGCGTCGACGACGGTCGAACCGTCGATGTTGATCGCAGCGGTGCCGCCGCGGCCTGTACCCCCGATGCCGCCGGGAATGATGTTCGACATATCGCTGTCAGTGCCGAGCGAGCCATTGCCTCCGATGCCGTCGGCGGTCGCGACGATATCGGCCGCGTTGATCGTGCCGCCGAGGAGATTGATCGTCGCGGTGCCGCCAACGCCGGAGCCCGACTGACCTTGCACGACGCCGCCAAAGCCGTCGGCGCTGACCCCCAGGTCGTCGACATCGACGGCGCCGCCCGTTTGGGTGAAGGTGGCCGTGCCGCCGGCGCCGAGGCCGCGATCGCCTGCTCCGTTTCCGCCATAGCCGTTCGCCGACACGCTGATCGTCGATGCATTCAGCGTTCCGCCCTGAATATCGAAGTCGATGTCGCCGCCGGTGCCACGCCCCGACATCTGGGGGGCAAGACCCGGCGGGAATTCCCCGTCGACCCCGGTGCGGCCCTCCGCCGAAGCCTCGAAATCGCCGAGGCTGATCGCGCTGCTGTTCAGCGGGTCGGCCGCCGCCTGCACGAGGATCGTGCCGCCCTGGCCGACCGATATGTTCGCGCCGGCCGTCGTCGCGCCGCCGGATATGCCGCCGGCGATCAACGTAGCGCCGAGGCCCAGGTCGATGGTGCCGGCATTGGCGATCAGCTGGATCGTGCCGCCGGTGGCGTTCGTGCCTGCGGCGCTGGCGCCCGCGGTGGCACCCGCGTTGAAGAGGTTTGGAGCATCGAGCGTCGAGACAAGCTGTCCGCCATTTCGGGCAAACAGGTCGATGGTTCCGCCCTGCGCAGTGCCGCCGGTGCCGGTCACATCGGCCGTGTTGCCGCTGACGTCCACGTCAAAGATTTCGGCGCGGATGGTCCCTCCATCGGCGAGGAAATCGACGTTGCCGCCGGTGCCGTTACCGGCGCTCTGCCCGATCGCGTCGGACATGTTCCCGCCCATTGCCTGGACGAAAATGCGGTTGCCCGCGGTGATCGTGCCCCCTGCGGTCGCATTGACGGCGACATTGCCACCGCTGCCCGTTCCGAAATTTTCGCCGGCCAAGGGTACCGGAAAGGGATTCATGCCGACCGCAAAAAGGTTGATGAGGCCGCTGCTGCTGATGGTCGATCCGTTCGTTGCTGCCAGCGTAACATTGTTCGCGCGGGCGTTGCCCGACTGACCGGTGGTGCCGCTCGGGGTGAGGGCGATCCCGGCAGCCGCCGACGCATCGAGCGTTATTGCGGTAAATTGCGCATTGACGCCGCCATCCACGGTTAATCGCACCGTGCCCCCCAGCGCGTCGCCGCCGGTCGTATTCTCGGCTCCGCTCGCATTGCCGCCGCGGCCGATCGCATAGGCGCCGACCGAGCCCAGCGAGACGATCGCCGCCGCGTCGGCGTCGATCAGTATCTCCGCTGTCCCGCCTGTTCCGTCGCCGCCGTTCTGCGTCAGGAGAGGGCCGATACTCCTGCCGCCTTCGCCTGACGCTTCAACAAAACTCTGCGTTGCCGAAACGAAGGAGCCCGGTCCCGACACGTTGATGCGCGCGGTGCCGCCGGTTCCATTTCCCGACTGGGTCAGGCCGATGCCGCCAATACCCCGCGCGTCGAGCGCGAGCAGCGCCGCCGGTCCGACGCTGCCGCCGTTGGTGACCGTCAGGCTGGCGGTGCCCCCCGTTCCGTCGCCATTGATCGCGGGCGGCCCGCTGACGAAATTGAAATCCCCGCGGCCCAGCGCGTTGATGAAGATATTGCCGGCGGTCAGCGTGCTACCGGCGTTGCTGACCGTGATGCTGGCATTGCCGCCGCGCCCGTCGCCGCTGGAGCCGCTGGAACCGAGGTCGGCGAAACCGTTCGCTTCGACGGTGACGCCTGACGTCGTCACGCTGCCGCCGGTGATCGTCAGGCTGGCCGTTCCGCCCTGACTGTCGCCCGTCAGCGCGTCCGCCGCGCCCGAAGCCTGGATCGTTAACGCGCCCGGCGCCGAGAGCGTGCCGCCGCTAATGTTCACCGCCGCATTGCCGGCCGCGCCGCCGGTGCCACCCGACTGGACGGTAAAGCTGCCCGTTGCGCCGCCCAGCTGGCCCGTTCCGATATTGATCGTCGCGCTGGCGTCGCCGATGAAGGTGCCGCTGCCTTCGACGAAGAACTGCCCCGCCGATGACAGCGGGGGCGGCGAACCCGGCAATGTCTGCGTCGGTGCGCCGACGAATGCGCCGCTTGCGCGCGCAATCGTGTTGCTGCGGAACAGCGTATCGCCGGCCGTAATATTTGCGGCAGTCGCATTGGCCGGGGTTTCGGCCAGCTCGCCGCCGACGATGTTATAGCCCGCCGACAGGCGCACCGCGCCGTCGGGGTCGACCTGCGCCGACAGCGCGTCGTCATAACCGATCGCACCGCTGACCAGCATGGTAACCGCGTCATTCTTCGGGATGGCGACCATATAGATGCGGCTCTGGTCGGTGTCGCCTTGCTGGTGCGCCGGGCCGGTGGTCGTTCCGGTATGGGTGATGGCGTTGCCGCCTTCCGCACCCACCGTGACGTTGATGTCGAACAGGCCGCTGTTGATGCGAATGTCGGCCTGTTCGGCGGCGACATAGGCGGCCGAGCCGTCGACGCGCACGGTGCCCGCCTGCACGACGCGCGGTGCGACCAGCGCGACATAGGCGCTCCCCGCGTTGAGGGCATTGTTGGCATTGATCGTGCCGTTGACGGTTATCGCCGACGTGCTGCCCGATGCGCCGTTGAAACGGATTGTGCCGCCGGGGCCGAACAGGCCGCCGGTCGTGACAATATCGTTGGTTGTGAGCACCAGGCTGCCGACGTTGATCACGCCGCTCGCGCCGATCAGGATGCCCCCGGCATTATAGAACCAGATGTTGCCGCCGCGCGCGCCCGATGCCGCGGAGTTTGTGCTGTTGACGGTGCCGTTGAGCGCGATCTGACGGCTCAGCGATCCGCCGCCGCCGTTCACGAAGCGATTGAGGACGGTGTAGTCGCCGCTGCCCGAGAAGTTGAGGGTGTTGCCCGCCGGAAGAAAATCGATCGCGCCGCCCGTCGGTGCCGTGTCGGTCGGCGTCCAGTTGATGATCGTCTGAAGTCCCGTCGTATCGACATTCGTCGGTCCCGGTCCCGGCGGTGAAATCGTCGGGATGCTAAGTCCCGGGCCGGTGACGGCTTGGCCGGTTCCCGCGACTTGCGCCAGCGCGGGGCCTCCACAAGCGATCGCGGCGAGCCCGGCCATGATCGCGCAGCTTTCGAGCAGGCGCCGTTTTCCGGCGCGGGTCGGGGCAGGGGTGGCAGTGGCGCGCATGGCGGTCGTCCTCGATGCAAAAGTCATGGGTCAGCGCGCCCCCACGCCGAATTGGGTGGTCAGCGATACGAGCAGCCGCGGGTCGGGTCGCTCGGCCAGGAAGCCGCCGCGGTTGAGCGGCACGGCGAGCGTCATGTCGAGCCGTGCAAGGTCTCCGTATGCGACGCGCACGCCGCCGCCCGCCGAATAGAGTTTCTGGGGGTCGAGACCGTCGAAGGCGGTATCCTTGTTCCATACCCAGGCGGCGTCGAAAAAGACGAAGGGCTGGAAAGCGAAGCTCTCGGTATTCGCGGGGACGAACGAGCCGTAGCGCGCCTCCAGCGCCACCGCGACGCCGCTGTCGCCGATCACCGTGCCAGGGTCGAAACCGCGCCCGACGGTGAAATTTCCGCCTGAAAATTCCTCATAAGCGAGCAGCGGGTCGTTCGCCCATTGCGCGCGCGGCGCCGCGGACAGGGTGAACAGCTTTGCCGGCCGCCATTCCGCGAGCGCATTGGCGCGGACGAGAAAGGCGTCGGGCTGGCCCTCGACGCGGGTCAACGGGACCGCGCCGGGCAGGAAACACGCCGCGCCGCCGGGCCCGCAATCGTCGCTGGCGCCGAGGAAGTCGACGCCCTTTCGCGCTTCGAGCGAGGTGGACAGCGACCAGCGCGGTTCGCTGGGGCTGTAACCGCCGCGTCCGGCGATCGACGCCGGGTCGATCCAGTTCGCGTCGGCGCGCAGGTTCAGCACGCGCAGCCGGTCCCTGTTGATCGGAATGCTGGTCAGGCGGATATCCTGATCGATGATATCGAGCCCGCCGCCGATCGTGACGCGCCGCGCCTGTGTCAGCACGAGCGGGTAGGACCCGAAAAGGCTGACGATCTGGGTGTTCGACTTGACCGGAAAGCCGGTGATGTCGGGGCGCGTCCAGGCGTAGGTATAGCTGGCGCCAAAACGGAGCCCTTCACCGCCGACGCGGAACTCGTGCGAGGCCTGGACGACCTTCTGCTCGTCGAAATCGGGGGTCGAATAGAAACTGACCGTCGTGAGGTCGCCCATGCCGGTCAGTCCCGCGAAGCGTGCGCGCGCGATGCCGCCCCAGCGGCCGACATCGCCCGAGCCGAAATTCTGGGCATTGAAGTCGAAGCTGAACGGCGTGCGCGCGACGGTGACTTCGCCGACGACTTCGCCGGGGATGGCGCCGGGACGCAGGGTCAGGCGCGCATCCATTCCCGGAATGTCCCGTGCGAGCAACAGGTAGCGTTCGGCATCGACGATATTGAACACCGGCTGATCGTCGAGGCGCGAGAGATAACGCTGGAGCAGCTTTTCATTGGCGCCGGCATCGCCGCGCACCTCGATCCGCGACATGCGCGCTGATAATATGTCGAGCCGGACGACGCCGTCGCCGATCGTTTGCGCGGGGACACGGACCGCGGCGAGATAGCCCTGCGAGCGCAGGATCGTCGCGGCGCGATCGCGAATATCGCACACCGCCGCGATCGGCAGTTCCTGTCCGACGCGGTCGGACCAGCTTGGCGCCAGTAACGCATTGTCGATGCCCTCGACGCTCGAAAACTCGACCGCGCGCAGCGTAAAGCGAACCTCGGCGAATTCGGGGTTGGCGAGCGGGCAGGGTGCGCGCTCGATACCGTCATCGATTGCGACGACCTGCTCATTGGGCTGGAGCGTGGGAGCGATCGCCGGACGCTGGATTTCCTCGCGCGTCGGAACCTGGGGTGTCGCCTGCGCCAGTGCGGCGGCAGGCAGAACCGCTGCGATCAATCCCGTCGAACCGGCCAGTGCCCTGCGGATCGCAGCCCGTCTCGGCCGTGCGATCGCATTATTCCCCAAATCCCCCGACACCGTCATACCACCCCTTGCGTACAGGCGCAGCCGCGACGATCGCGGTGCGCCAATTTCACTGGCTCCGCCGGAAACCGGCGGGCGAATTCGACCCAAGGAAAGGATCCGCCACGCGACCGGCGGATTTTCTTCTGATATTTATCAGACGGATCGGGCGGATTCAATGACCGTCCCGATCCCTTCAACCTTATCCCGCTTCCGCTTCCGACATCGTGTCGACCAGCCGGTTGAGCTGCGGCGAGCAGCCCTTGGCCATCAGCATGTCGATCGACCCCTCGACCGTGTCGGGCGCATTGTCCATCGGCGCAAAGCGCACCGTCACCGGCGCGGCGAGGCCGCCGCCCGACAGGCGATAGTCGGTGCCATATTGCACCGGCAGCACATCGGTCGGCCATTTGCGGAAATTCGCGCCATCGACGATCGCAACGGTTGTCTTCTTGCCGGCGCTTTCGATCTCGAGTGCGGTGTCGCCTTCCATGTTCGGGCGCCACAGCATCAACAGGGCGGGATCGAGAACGCAGAAGGTGCCGGCTTCGCGATAGTCCAGAAGCCAGAGGTTCGGCGCGCGCACATCGGTGGCGGCGGGCGTGTCGCCGCGGGAAAATCCCCCGCGCGACCGCATCGTCGGCCCCTTGGCGAGCATGCGCGTGACATTTCCGCCCAGCGACTGGCTCGCCTGCACCGTCCCGGTGGCGCCAAAGGTGCCGGGGCCGGACAGGGTGCGCGTCTTGCCTGCCTGCATCAGCACGATCTTGTCGCCCGCGACGAGGGTGAGCTTGTCCGATGATTTCAGCTTCGCGCCGGTCGGATATTTGCTCGCCGACGGACCGGTCGAGCGAACGACCATCGATTGCGCGGCGGCGGTGCCGGCAAGGGCAATCGCCGCGACGGCTACGGCGGCGGCGAGGCCGAGGCGGCGCATCCGAAGATCAGGAAAGAACATAGCTTTCTCCTTTTTTTGTATCGTTCAGGCGTTCTATCAGGAACATGATGGATGCATCCTGACCGAAATCCTGTGCCAATGCTGTGGCGCTGGTCACATAGGTCTTTTTATCGCCCGCGGCGTGCGCCGCGACAAGCGCCGCGATGCGGGCGCGCCGTTCCGGGACAAGATCGGGGCGCGGGGCGAAAACATCGACCGGCTGCGCGCGACCGCGCAGCGTGACGCGGCCCATCGGGACAAGATCGTCGCGGCCCGAGCG
>JALDYH010000099.1:0-14088 GCA_032154175.1 Sphingopyxis sp.
GCCTGCACCTGCAGACCCATGGCGTGAGCTTCCCGGGACATTTCCTGATCAAGATCCACCTGCCCAAGGGCCAGGTGGTGATCGACCCGTTCACCGGCCAGTCGCTGAGCCGCGAAGAGTTGTCCGAACGGCTCGATCCGTACAAGCGCCACAACGGCCTGGTCGGCGACTTCGACGTGCCGCTGGGCCTGTACCTGCAGTCGGCGCGGCCGCGCGACATCCTGGCGCGCATGCTGCGCAACCTCAAGGAAATCTACAAGGCGCAGTCAGACGGGCCGCGCCTGCTGGCCGTGCAAAACCGGCTGGTGGTGCTGCTGCCACAGGCCTGGGCCGAGTACCGCGACCGCGGGCTTGTGCACGCCGACCTGGGCCACACGCAGGAGGCGGTGCACGACCTGGAGCAGTACCTGGTGGGCGCCGACGAGGTGCTGGACGGCGACGCCATCGCCGACCGCATCTCGGCCCTGCGCCGCGGCGCGGCGCGCGACCGCGTCGCCGATTTCCTCGACCTGAAAGCAGCCAAGGAACGCCTCGACCGCCTTCACCGATGCGGGATCGGCGGCCGACATGACTTCGGTCCAGCTGACGCGACTGATGCTCTTGCGACCGGCACGGCGGATTTCGCTGCGCGCGGTCTCGACGCCGTTGAGCGCGTCGATCAATATGTCGCTGTCGAACTGCGCGTCGATCATTCGCGCTTGCCCCGCAGGCGCCGCTGATATTTGAGACCGTCGCCTATATCGTCGCGGGCGCGAAAGATGCCGAAGGCATTATCGATCGCATCCCCCGACACGTCGGCGCGATAGGCCGAAACCGCGCGGCGCACGAGCTCGGCGCGCGATACGCCCTGCTCGGCTGCAAGCGCATCGAGCCACTGGATATCGTCGTCGGGAATATCGGCGAGGAAGCGCATGATCTCTTGATATCATACCATGATATCAAATCAACCCGTCAACTGCTTCCGGTACACGACGAATCCCGATTTTTCGGCGATACGATCGTAAAGCAGCATCGCCGTGTCGTTCGTCTCGTGCGTCAGCCAATAGACGCGCGGCAGCAACCGCTCCTGCGCGGCGCGATACACCGCCTCGATCAGCGCGCGGCCGACGCCCTTTCCCCGCGCTTCGGCGCTGGTGAACAAGTCCTGCAGATAGAGCGACGGAAGCAGCGAGGTCGTGCTGCGGTGGAGCAGATAATGGGTCAGGCCAAGAAGCGCGCCGTCCTGTTCCGCGACAAGCGCGAACATCGGCTCATAGGGATCGAAGAAGCGCTCCCATGTCGCGGCGGTGATCTCGGGCGCCAGTGCGGTGTCGCCGCTGCGGCCGTAAAATGCGTTATAGCCGTCCCACAAGGGCAGCCAGCGATCATAGTCGGCGCGCGCCGCCGGGCGGACGACCAGACCGCTCATGCCCGCCCGAAATTCCGGTCGACGAAGATCATCGCGAACTGCACCGGATCGGGCGCTTCGCCATTGCCCGCGGCAAAGCGCGCCTTGCCGTCGGTCCAGATTTGCAGGATCTGCGCGGGCAGTTCGGGTCCGAATTTCATCTGTTGCTCGACAATCTGCTCCCAGCTTCCGGTCGTCCCGAAGCTTTGCTCGAGCTGCGGCACCATCGCCTTGCAATAAGTCTCGGTCGCCGCGTCGAGATGTCCGATCGCCTTCAGCACCCAGGCGTCGACAAAGCGCAGGAAAGGCTTGTCGGTATAGCGATCACTCACGTCGTCTTCTCCATCCACTCGTTGCGCAACAGGCCGAAGATCAGCGAATCGCGCACACCGATATGCGTTTCCCACTCGCCGCGGAGCCGGCCTTCGCGCTGGAAGCCCAGCCGTTCCAGCAGTCCGATCGAGCCGGGGTTTTCGGGATCGGTGTCGGCAAAAATCCGGCGCAATTTCATTTCGCCGAAACCATGGTCGATTACGCGCGCCACCGCTTCGCGCGCGATGCCGCTGCCCCACTGGTCGCGGCGCAGGATATAGCCGACTTCTTTGACGTCGGGCTTGCCGTCGATCAGGATCACCCAGCCGAGCGCGCTATCGTCGCCCATGGTGATCGCCCAGCAAAGATAGCCCTGCCCTTCGCTGGCGTTGCCTTTGACATAGTCGGCGGTCTCGGCGACCGACGTGTGCGGCCCGCTCGACCACCAGATCATCACCTCGGGGTCGGACAGCACGGGGTACAGCGCGGCGGCATCATCCTCGCGGAGCTGGCGCAGCACTAGGCGCGCGGTCGTCAGCGTCGGCGCGGCCATCGGCTATTTCTTCTCTACCGCTTTTTTCTTGCGCATCGCATCGTGGAAGCGGTCGGCCCAGCCGGGCTTGACGAGTTGCTCGCCGCGCACGAGGCGCAATTCGCCGTCGGCAACGTCGCGCGTCACCGCGCTGCCCGCGGCGACGATCGCATCGGCACCGATCTTCACCGGGGCGACGAGCGCGCTGTTCGACCCGATGAAGGCACGCTCGCCGATCACCGTCTGATATTTGAAATAGCCGTCATAATTGCAGGTGATCGTGCCCGCGCCGATATTCGCGCCGGCCCCCACGGTGACGTCGCCCAGATAGGTCAGGTGGTTCGCCTTCGCGCCCTTGCCCAGCACCGCTTTCTTGGTTTCGACGAAATTGCCGATCTTCGCTTTTTCACCAAGGACCGTGCCGGGGCGCAGGCGCGCAAAGGGGCCGACCTCGCATCCCGTGCCGACGATCGCGCCTTCGATATGGCTGTTGGCGCGGATCCTCACATTGTCCGCGATCTTCGCGCCCGGGCCGAAGAAGACATTGGGTTCGATCGTCACGTCGCGGCCAAGCTCGGTATCCCAGGCGAACCAGACCGTGTCGGGTGCGATCAGGCTGGCGCCGTCGGCCATCGCCCGAACGCGGCGCCGCGCCTGCCACTCGCTCTCCATCGCGGCAAGCTCGCCGCGGCTGTTGATACCCGCGACATCATAGGGCTCGGTGACGACGACGGCACAATGGCGCCCGTCCGCATTCGCGATATTGACGATGTCGACGAGATAATATTCCTTCGCCGCATTCTCATCGGTGACGCGCGCGAGCAGCGCGAAGAGGTCGGCCGCTCTGGCCGCCATCAACCCCGAGTTGCAGAGCTTCACCGCGCGCTCGGCTTCGGTTGCATCCTTATATTCGACCATCTTGGTGACATAGTCGCCCCCGGTGATGACGCGGCCGTACTGCTGCGCATCGGCGGGCTCGAAGGCGAGGACGACGACCGCGGGGGCATCGGGTGCGTTGAGCCGGTCGATCATCGCCCGCATCGTCGCGGCGGGAACGAAAGGAACGTCGCCATAGAGGATCAGGACATCGCCATCGAAACCGGCGAGCGCGTCTTCACCCTGCTGCACTGCATGCCCCGTGCCGAGCTGGGGATCCTGTACCGCAAGATCGGCGCTACCCGCCAGCGCGGCTTCGAGCTGGTCGGCCTTGTCGCCGACGATCACGACCTTTTTCGCCGGGTTCAGTTCATCGACGCTCGCCATCAGGTGCATCAGCATCGGCCGCCCGGCGATCGGGTGCAGCACCTTGTGCAAGTCGGACTTCATACGGGTGCCCTTGCCCGCGGCGAGGACGATAGCGGCGATCGGATTGCTCATGTGCGCTGCCATGCCAGCAAATCATTGCGGTTTCCAGAGCATCGCGCCATGCGCAGCCGATGAACGGATTTCCTTTCGCGACCGTCGGCTTCGACCTCGACGGCACGCTTCTCGATACGCTGGGCGACCTTGCGGCCGCGGTCAATCATGCGCTGGCGCTGATGGAGCGCGCGCCGCTGGCCGAAGCCGCGGTGCGACCGATGATCGGACGCGGGGCGAAGCATATGCTCGAGGAAGGCCTGCGCGCGACCGGCGGGGTGCCAGACGGCGCGGTCGATCGGCTCTACCCCGAGCTGCTACGCTTTTACGAAGCCCATATCGCGGTCCATAGCCGGCCCTTCCCCGGCGTGGTCGCCGCGCTCGACCAGCTCGATATGCTGGGCGTACGCGCCGCGGTCGTCACCAACAAGGCCGAGCATCTCGCGCGCCTGCTGCTTGCCGAATTCGATCTCGCCGATCGCATGGCGACGATTATCGGCGGCGACACTTTAGGAGTGCGCAAACCCTCGCCAGAACCGATTCACGCGATGATCGAGCGGTGCGGCGGCGGGCCTGCGATTTTCGTGGGCGACAGCATCTACGATGTCGGGGCGGCAAAGAATGCCGGGGTGCCAAGCGTCGCGGTCAGCTTCGGTTTTCTCGATCGGCCCGTCGGAGAACTCGGCGCCGACTATGTGATCGATCGTTACGACGAGCTGATCCCGCTCCTCGCCACGCTCTAGCGCTTGCGCCACTTCGTCCAGAGATGCTTCGCAAGCATCGCCGGCGGCATGCGCAGCCAGTGCGAACGGATATAGAAGGCCTGTTCGAGCAGCGGACGCGTCACGCGCCCCCAATCGTCGCGTGCGAACAGGCGCCGGCGGAACCACGCATCGGCAGGATCCTGCCGATCCCACCCCTCGGGCAATGCCGCGCCGAAGAGGTCGCGCGACAACCGGGCGGCGCGGTGCACTGCGGCCTGCAACCCGTGCAGCATGGCACGCCCGTCGAGCTGGCCCCAAAAGCCCCGATCGGCCGCGGCGAAATCGCGCGTCATCGTGTGAAAGTCCCACAGGTTGCGCATTCCGCCCTGCAAATCCCCGTCGGCGAGCATATGTGCGGCGCAGTGGCACGCCATGTCGGCCGGTTGCAGCACGGCATAGCCGCCGCCGCTTGTCACGGCATCGCTCATCAGTGCCAGCGCATCGGGCGTAATACGATGCGTGCGCGGCAGGATCGTGTGGTGGACGTCGATCATCCGGTCACGCGCCTTGTGAATGAGCGGCGGCAACTCGTGCATATGCTCGCGGTAGTAGGCGTCGTCATAGGGATCGGATTTCACCCATTCCCATCCGGCATTCAAAAGCTCGTTCTCGGCGCGGCGGATGTCGGAGCCGAGCACGAGGATGTCGAGATCGCCGATCTGGCGGCCCGCTGCGCACGCCATATCGGCGGCGGCATAGGCCGCACCCTTCAGCAACACGAACTCGATGCCCGCCGGAGCCAGCGCGCGGCGCGCCATCTCGGCCTCCCACAACGCCTGTGCCTGCGCGACCTTCGCCGCCGCGCGCTGATCGGCGAACAATGCGGCGACAGGCGGTGGCAGCGCCTCGCCTTCGAGCCGGTGCGCGAGCGTCGCGAGCATCGCTTCGCTGCGCGCTACCCCGATGACGCCGTCCCAGTCACGCGGCACGATCGCATCCGCATCTCGCCGGCCGACGAGCAGGTCGACGAACTGGCGCACCGCGCTCACCTCCCCGTCTCCGCCCATAGTTGCTCGACCAGGGCGATGCCCGCCGCGCTGTCGGGATAGGTGATGCCGAAGGCAGGGGTTTCGCGGACGAGCCGCGTCAGCGCGGCAAAACCGGCCTCGCCCAGCGCAATATAGTTCGTCGACGCCTCGGTCAGCCGGACGAAGGCCTCGCCCTCTCCCATCGGCTCGACCGCGACCTCTCCACCAAAACGCGGGAAGAGCAGCAATGCGGGGCGTGCGGGCTCGTGCATGGCGGCGATCGCTTCGGCGCGCGGTATCAGGTGACGGATATCGCCCTTGGGCGTGCCCGCGAGCAAAGGCCCGAGCCGCGCTGCATCGACCCGCGCGGCGACTTCGGCGATCGCCTCATTCTTCAGGCTGACCGCGCGGGGAAAGGCAAAGGCATCGCCTTCCGCCGGATCGATCAGGGTGAACTCGTCACCCATCAGACGCCAGACACCTTCGCCCAGCAAGGCGGCGAGCGTCGATTTGCCCGACCCCGACTCGCCCGACATGATCACCGCGCGGCCATCGCGGGCGACCGCGCTCGCGTGGAGCAGCAGGTGCCGCCGCCAACCAAGCGCGACCTGCAGATTCATCCCCATCTCGGCGGCGAGCAGCCCCATCGACAAGGGCAGCGGCAGCGCGTCGGGTACGACGAAATCGCCGCCGATGTGCACCGACGGGCGCAGCCATCGCCGCCATGGACGCGCGGCAAACAAGCGGACGGTCGCCTCGGCGGGGCGGGCGGCATCCCGCGGATAACCGGCGTAGAGCCGTTCGAGCGCCGCGATCGGCCCGGGCCAGTCGCTGCCGATACGGAATTGCACCGGCCCGACCGCGATGCGCGCATTGTGCCTCACGCGCGCTCGACCAGTCCCATCGCCGCAAGTTCGCCGAGTCGTTCGGCAATCAGGGCGCGCGCATCGCCCTCACCGTCCAGGTCGAACGCGGTTTCAAGCCGCTTCGCGAGCAGCGCGGCATTGCACGGCGCGTCGCCAATCATCGCCAGCATTTCGGGAAGCGGCGAGACGACGAGATGGGTCTGCATGGAGCGTCGGTCGAAGATCGCGGTCAGTTCCCCCAGCGCCTCGATACGCAGGGCGCCCGGCGGCGCCGCACGATAGGTGCGATCAATCATGGGTTTCGGCGGCGGCGGTCAACTTGGCAAGGATAGCCATCAGCGTCGCGCGTTCTCCGGCGCTGATGTTCGATTCAAGCTGCGTTTCGCTCGCGAGCGCCGCGGGCACGATCGCGTCGTAGAGCGAACGCCCCGTTTCGGTGAGTTCGAGATGGTGCGAGCGCCCGTCGGCCTCATGCGCCTGACGTGCGATCAACTGGCGATCCGCCAGCGCCTTGGCGGCACGATTTACCGTAACCTTGTCCATGCGCGTCGCCCCGACCAGCTCGCGCTGCGTCTTCGGTTGCCCCTCGCCGAGCACCGCCATCAGTCGCCATTCGGGAATTTTCAACCCGAAACGATTTTCATATTCGGCGGCAATCCGGCTCGACAGGGCATTCGATGCGATGGACAGGCGGTACGGCAGGAAATTGTCGAGATTCAGCTTCTTCGCGGCCATGCCTTATCAATCCCCAAACGCGCAACCCGGCGCTCCCCATCCTATCGCCTGTTTCGGGCCTGTGAAGGGCGGAATGACGCGAAATTCAGAAAGAAACGCGCGCACCGATCCATAATGTCCGCGGCGTGGCGCGCTCGACGATACCCGACGAGGAGATTGCGGCGGGCACCAGTTCGTCGAACAGATTCTCGCCGCGCGCCTCGATGCTGATCGCTTCCGCAAGTTTCCACGACAGCCCGGCATCGAGCGTCAGTGCATCGCGCAGCTCGAGCAGTCCGAGATCATCCTCATTCTGCTTGCCGACATAGCGCAGCGTCGCAAAGCCGCCGAACGGGCCATTGGCGTTGCTTCGCAGCGACACGCTTCCCCCATGCTTCGCGATCTGCGCCGGGCGGCGGCCATCGAGCGCCGCCGCGCCGCCCGAGGCGTCGACCTCGGCGTCGGTGAAGGCATAGGTCGCCCGCAAACTTACCGACCCGATCCGCTGCTCGGCGCTGACCTCAACGCCCTTGCTATCGATCGCGTCGAGATTCTGCCGCTGATTGAGGTTCGGCGCGAGCGTCACATTGGCGATCGCGTTGGTGAGGTGATTGGCGAACAGCGTCACCGACAGCTTCGTTCCGCCGCTGTTCCAGTCGGCCCCGACCTCGCCGCCCCAAAGCCGTTCGGGTTCCAGCATTTCGTTCGCGGTCGTCACCTCCGCGCCGACGCGGAACGGACGATAGAGTTCGTTGAGCGTCGGCAGGCGCCAGCTGCGATAGCCCGCCGCGCGCAGCGAGAGCGCGTCCGACGTCCAGCGAACCCCTGCGCGCCCGCTGCCTTCCCAGCCCTGCCGGGCAGCGAAACGCAGGTCTGCAATGACCGGCCCGGCGATGTTGCGTTCGAGGCGATAACCTTCGGCCAGCCACCAGCTATCGACACGCCCGCTGAGCGTCCACAGCAGGCCGTCGGCGCTGTCACCCGACGTCCATTCGGCAAAGGCTCCCACGGTATCGCTGCTGCCTCCCGCGATCCGGTGGCGGCCGGGAATGGTGCCTGCGAAGAAGAAATCCTCCTCGGTCCGCCCCGTCGTGCGGCGCCAGTCGGTGCCGATGCGGAGGGGGTTGCCGTCTCCGATGGCCGGGCGATATTCGAACCGCGCGCCGAGCCCGGTCGCGGGAACGCGCTGAAACAGCGCGGGCGCGACGCTGTTCCGGCCCGCCGCGAAACCGCTTTCGAGGTCGCGGACCTGGACATAGGCGAGCGCGAGCCATTGGCCGGCGTCGACCGGATCATGAACGATGCGAAGGCTGGCATCAACGCCATCGACCTTGCTGGTCGTAAAGTCGGTCCCGCGGTCGCGCCGGTCGGAAAAGCCGCGCACACTCGCCTCGATCCGGCTGTCGTCGCCGGCGTCGAACCGCAGACGCAGGCCCAGCCCGCCCTGATCATAGGGCGCGGCGCGGTCGACACTGCCGCGCTGTCCCTTGGCGACGGGGATAAAGCCGTCGCCGCGGCTGTAGCGCCCATCGACGGCGACCTGCCCGCTTCCGATTTTGCCGCCGACCGATGCCGACGCGTCCCAACTGTCCCGACTGCCATAGGCGATGCTCGCTTCGGCGCCGTCTGTCAGCGTCGAATATAGACCGATCGTCCCGGCAAGCGCGCCGGGTCCATCGGCACCGCTGCCGCCACCACGCGTGACAACGATACCGCCAAGGTTGATCGCATCATAGGCGGTCCAGGCGACCCAGCCACCAAAGGGGTCGGCTTGCGGTACGCCGTCGAGCGTCACCAGCGCGCGACTCGAGGCGTTGCCGCCGAGCCCGCGCAGCGTCACGCCCTGGCTTGTCGGATGCGCCGACCGCCCGTCGGACCGGCGAAACTGGACGATCCCCGCCTCGTCGCGGAGACGGTTCTCGATACGCGAGCCAAGACCTTGGTCGAGACCGCGCAGGATAGCGGATGACTGCACCTCGTCGTCGTTGTCGGGCAGAAGACCACCATAGACGACAATCGAACGCGGATCGTAGACATCGGCGATAATGATCTCGTTCAGCTCGGCAGGTGGTGCCTCCTGCGCCATCGCCGCCGCCGGCAGCGCCAGCGCCGCGATCCCGACAAAGGGACGCATCACGCGGGTTTTACCGCGTCGGGGTGCGCCCTCTGAAACGCATCCAACTCCATGCACGCCGCATCGATCGCAACCAGCCGCGGATAATCGTCAAGCGGCACTTCGAAACGGCGCGCGTTATACATCTGGGGCACCAGGCAGCAGTCGGCGATCCCCGGCGCGTCGCCGCCGAGATATTTGCCCTCGCCTGCCATCGCCTCCAGCGCCTCGAACCCCTGCGCGATCCATGTCGCGATCCAGCGGTCCTTGGTCTGCTCGTTGAGCCCGAGATCGCGGGTCAGATATTTGAGGACGCGCAGATTGTTAAGCGGATGAATATCGCTCGCGACCACCTGCGCCTGCGCCAATGCCACCGCGCGCGGCATCGCCTCGTCGGGGATCAGCCGCGGTTCGGGGAACGCGCGATCCACCCAGTCGATGATCGCCATGCTCTGGATGATCGGCTCGCCGTCGACGACGAGCATCGGCACGAAACCCTGCGCATTCTGCTCCAGATAGGCGTCGCCGCGCTGCTCGCCCGCGATCAGGCTGATCTCGACGCGCTCATAGACAAGGCCTTTCAGGTTCAGCGCGATACGCACACGGAAGCTGGCCGAGGAACGGAAATAATCGTGAAGGACGAGCCCATGCGCTTGATGTGTCATGGCGCCGTCTAATGCGATGCTTTCGGCATCTCCGCAATCCATTGCCGCAGCAGCGCCGCGCCTTCCCTGTGCACCGTCGATCGCCCGACTTCGGGCATCGCGATACCGGGGTCGGTGCTTTCGAGGCGATAGATAAGGAAACTGTGGTCGGGATCGCCCGGTGCGATCGCGAATTCCATCCCGCCGCTGCCGCGCCCGGCCGCCGTCGGACGCTTGCCGATACCGAAGTTGACCCCGGTCGGATCGTCGGTCCAGCGCAGGAAGAGCCCGCTGTTCGACGCACTGCCCGCGGGATTGTGACAATGCGCGCAATTTACGTCGAGATAGGCGCGGGCGCGGTCGGCAACGCTGCCGCTCTTCGGGTCGTCCCACTGCGGCATCGCCGGCTTGAGCGCCGCCGGATTGTCGAAATAGAGGCTGCGCAGCTTGTCGGAAGCGGCGGGATCGAGGATGAAGTTGCGTGCCTTGGGGCCGATCGGCACGATCTCGCCGCTCAGGCTGTGGCATTCCTTGCACTGATTCTTGTTCGGCACGGCATAGCGAATGCTGTGCGCCTCGCCGTCGGGGCTCCTGAAAGTCACCGGAATGCGCCGCCCGCCGAGCGCAAGCGTCGCGTCCTTGCCGTCGGCGTCCCATATATAGGGAAGCGCGGTCCAGCCACCGGCGCGGCGGATCAGCAGGCGTGTCTCGACCGGACGCCCGTCGTTCACATCGCTCCAGCCGAAGCTCTTCACCAGAACCGTCCCCACGGGAAAGTCGACGACCCCGTCAGCTCCGATTTTCGCCTTCTTCCCCGCCGGGATCGAGATGAAGCGGTGCTTGTCAGTATAGTCGCTGAAAAGCGGCGCGCGCAGCGTATAGCCGAGTGGCGACGCCGGCATTTTCGGATCGTTCCCGCGAAACAGCCTGAACGCCGACAGCTTCGGCGGCATCGCATCGCTGTCGACGACCGCCTGATCGACGCCGGGCAGCGATCCTGCCGCTCCGCCGCTCGCACAAAGCAGCGCTGCGGCGAGCGCGGCAGATACGCGCCTCACCGGACCTTCGCCTCCATCGCTTCGGGCAGCTTGATCACCGGCAACGCCGCCGGCGGCGTGCCCTTCGACAGGTCGGCGGGCGACGGCTTGGCTTCGCTTTGCGGCGTCTTCACATCGGGCAGATTAAGCGACAGCACGCCGACCTTGTCGAGTACGATCGCATCGCCCGATCCGTCCCACAGCACCGGCGGAATGCTCCCGCCCATCGCCGCGGCGATCGTGTCGCCGCCGGGGAATTTCGGCGCATAGCCCGCCTTGCCATGCTGGTTGCCGCGCACGACGATCGCCTTTGGCAGCGGCTGGTATTTCGGATCCTTATGCTCGTAGCGATAGCCGACGATCATCACATTGGCGGTGCCGTTGTTGTCGAACACATTGTCGAAGACCTCGACATTACGGTTCGCCATGATCAGCACACCGGTGCCCGTGGGCACGCTCGCGACGATATTGCCCTTCGGCGCGAAATTCGGCGTGCTGTTGTCGTTCACGACATTTTCGAAGACGCGGACATTGTGGCCGCCCTGCATCGGCAGGCTCGGCAGGTCGAACACCAGGATTCCGCCGGTATTCTTCGTCGCGATGTTGTCGTGGACGTCGGCGTCATAGCTGTTCTCGATCTCGATCCCCGCGACATTTTCGGTCGCGATCGATTCGCGGACGATAATATTCTTCGACTGGCCGACATAGATGCCCGCGTCCGATGCACCACGCACATAGACGCTGTCGATCAGCACGTCGCTGCTCTCGACGGGGTAGATGCCGTAAGCACCGTTGGTTTCCTTCGGCCCCGCGGTCCATTCGACGCGCAGCTTGTGATAGACGATGCGATCGGCGCCCTTCGACTTGATCCCGTCGCCCTTGGTGTTGAGTACCGCGAATTCCGTAAGGAGCACGTCGTCGCTGGTGACGAGGAGTCCCTCGCCCGCGCCCTGCTGTCCGGCAAAGTCGAGGATCGATCCCCCTTCGCCCGCCCCGGCACCGCGCACGGTCACATTGGCGACGTCGAGCGACAGCCCGTCGGTCAGCTTCCACACGCCCGCGCCGAGCTGGACCACGTCGCCGGGCTGCGCGAGGATCAGCGCTTCTTGCAGCTTTTCGTTGGCGTCGGGCGTTGTCGCACTGACGCTGATGACTTTCGCCGCCGCCGGATGGGCGGCAAGAGCCGCCACTATGCAGAGCGTCGCCGCGTGGTGGCGCAGGCCATGGAATCGCATATGTCTCTCCCCTTATTTCAGGGGGAACATGGTACAAGACTTGACGCATGCCAAGCGATGTTGCTGACATATGTGTAGCTAACCGGGGAGAGGTCGCTTGATTCACAGATTTGCGTGGGCGCTTGCCGCCCTGATTGTCGTTCCGTCATCGGCTGCGGCGCCGGCGTCGCTGTCGGGGCGCTGGAAGACCGACGACGGCAAGGGGATTGTCGCGATGGCGCCATGCGGCACCAAGATGTGCGGCCGGATCGCCGAACTCCTGATCAAGGAACCCGCCGGCGGCCAGCGCGACGAGCGCAATCCCGACAAGGCGAAGCGCGGCCGCAAGGTCGAAGGACTGCAGATATACTGGGACCTCGTGCCCCACGGCGATGGCTGGAAAGGCGAAGGATACAGCCCCGAAGACGGCCGCTATTACAAGGCGCACCTGCGGGTGAAGGGCAACAGGCTGACGATGAAGGGCTGCGTCAGCCTGTTCTGCCGCACGGTGACATGGACGCGGATGGGGTGAGCCCAATTCCCCCTCCCGCAAGCGGGAGGGGAGAAGATCAGCCCTCGCCCAAAATCCAGTCGACGCCCGCCGCGACGTGAATGCGCGTCGTGTCATAGATCGGCAGGACATTGGCGTCGGTGTCGACCAGCATCACCAATTCGGTGCAAGCCAGCACGATCGCCTGGATATCCTGCTTCGCGATATCGGTGATGAAGGTCTTCATGGTGCGGCGCGAACTTTCGTTCACCTTGCCCAGCATCAGTTCTTCGTAAATGATGCGGTCGATCTCGTCGGTGCGCGTCGTGTCATAGGGCGCGAGTGTCAGCCCGTGCCGCACGAGCCGCTGACGGAACCAGGCCTCGGTCGTCACATTGCGCGTGCCGATCACCGCCGCCGCCTTGACGCCGTCGGCCTTCATCTTCTCGCCCGTTTCATCGACGATATGAAGGATCGGGATCGAAATCGCCGCGGCGACGTCCTCGGCAACCTTGTGCATCGAATTGGCGGCGATCATCAGCGCCGTCGCGCCCGCCGCCTCGAGCCGCTGCGCCGAAGCGATCAGCACCTCTTTCGCATGCGCCCACTGTTCGGGCGTCGTAATGCGCGACAGTTCGCAATAGTTGAGGCTCTCCATCAGGATCGGCGCCGAACAGGCAGTGCCGAGGCGCTTTTGCACCCCCTTGTTGAGATGGCGGTAGTAAAGCTCGGTCGATGCCCAGCTCATTCCCCCGATCAGGCCGATTTTGCGCAAGATGGTCCTCCAGAATACGACAGGACCGGGTCGTTACCGGCCCGGTCCCGCCTATGGCTAGATAAAGTGGCGCCCCCGGGCAAGGCCGGGGACAAAACTTTGCGGCGAAGCGTCAGTGTCCGCCGCAGCTTAAGGTCCTAGTGCCCGCTGCCGCTGAGCGCCTTGACGATATCGTCGGCCATCTTCTTGGCATCGCCGAGCAGCATCATCGTCTGGTCCATGTAGAAGACGTCGTTGTCGACGCCGGCATAGCCAACCCCGCCCATCGAACGCTTCACGAACAACACGGTCTTCGCCTTTTCGACGTCGAGCACGGGCATGCCGTAGATCGGCGACGTCTTGTCTGTCTTTGCCGACGGGTTCGTCACGTCGTTCGCGCCGATGACGAAAGCGACGTCGGCCTGCGCGAATTCGCCGTTGATGTCCTCAAGCTCGAACACTTCGTCATAGGGCACATTCGCTTCGGCGAGCAGCACGTTCATATGACCGGGCATGCGGCCCGCGACCGGGTGGATCGCATATTTGACCGTGACGCCCTCTTTCTTGAGCTGGTCGGCCATTTCGCGCAGCGCGTGCTGGGCCTGCGCGACCGCCATGCCGTATCCGGGGACGATGATGACGGTGTCGGCCTGGCTCATCAGGAAGGCTGCGTCTTCGGCGCTGCCCGGTTTCCACGGGCGCTGTTCCTTCGATCCGCCGTCGCCCGGTCCTGCATCGGCACCAAAACCACCCGCGATCACACTGATGAAGCTGCGGTTCATCGCGCGGCACATGATGTATGACAGGATCGCACCCGACGAGCCGACAAGCGCGCCGGTAATGATCATCGCGGTGTTGCCGAGCGTGAAGCCCATCGCCGCAGCGGCCCAGCCCGAATAGCTGTTGAGCATCGACACGACGACCGGCATGTCGGCGC
>JALDYH010000337.1:0-3069 GCA_032154175.1 Sphingopyxis sp.
GCAGCGTGCGCCTCGCGCGCAAGAGCCTCGACGGCGACGACCGGCTGCGGCTCAAAGTCTATAGTGCGGTCGGCCCGCTTGCACTGTCGGACGTCGTTCCCGCGCTCGAACATTTCGGTTTCGAAGTGCTCGAAGAAATCCCGACCGCGCTCGGACAAAACCGCGCGCCGGGTGCCGAAAGCGATGAAGAGCCGGCGATCGTAATTCACGATTTCACACTGCGCCTGCCCGCGAATGTCGACGAACTCGCGCTGCTTCCCTATGCCGAAGTGCTCGAAGGCGCGATCGCAGCTGTGCTCGATGGCCGTGCCGAGAATGACGCGTTCAACGAGCTGGTGCTTACCAACCAGACCGACCCGCGCGCGATTATCTGGCTGCGTGCATGGTTCCGCTATCTGCGCCAGGGCGGATCGGCTTATGGCATGGACACGGTCGTCAGCGCATTGCGCCATGCGCCCGCGCTCACTACCGCGCTGATCGAACGCTTCTCGGCGCTCCATGATCCGAAGGCGCGCGACGCGAAGCGTGCAGAAGCGCTCGAAGCCGACATTCTGGCGGGGTTTGCCGACATCAAGTCGATCGACGAGGATCGCATCCTGCGCCTCTTCCACGCGGTAATCGGCGCGACGCTGCGCACCAATGCCTTCGCGCCGGCTGCCGAGGAGGCGCTGGCGTTCAAGATCGATTCGAGCCTCGTTCCCGGTTTGCCCAAGCCGCTGCCCTGGCGCGAAGTCTGGGTCTATTCGCCGCGGGTCGAGGGCATTCACCTCCGCGCGGGCCCGGTGGCGCGTGGCGGTCTCCGCTGGTCGGACCGCCGCGACGACTTCCGCACCGAAATCCTCGGGCTGATGAAGGCGCAGCGCGTCAAGAACGCCGTGATCGTGCCGACCGGCGCGAAGGGCGGCTTCTATCCCAAGGCCTTGCCCGACGTGTCGCTCGACCGCGACGCGTGGTTCGCCGAAGGCACCGAATGCTATCGCATCTTCATCCGCTCGCTCTTGTCGATCACCGACAATCTGGTGGGCGGCAAGGTCGTGCACCCGAAGGGCGTCGTGATCCACGACGGCGACGATCCCTATTTCGTCGTCGCTGCCGACAAGGGCACTGCGACCTTCTCCGACGTCGCCAACGCCTTGGCGATGGAGCGCGACTTCTGGCTTGGCGACGCCTTCGCGAGCGGGGGGTCGAACGGCTATGACCACAAGGCGATGGGCATCACCGCCAAGGGCGCATGGCTCTCGGTCCGGCGCCACTTCGCCGAAATGGGCGTCGATGTTCAGACCGACACGATTCGCGTTGTCGGCTGCGGCGACATGTCGGGCGACGTGTTCGGCAACGGCATGCTGCTGTCGAAGGCGATCCAGCTCGTCGCGGCGTTCGACCATCGCCACATCTTCCTCGACCCCAATCCCGATCCGGCGAAAAGCTGGAAGGAGCGTGAGCGGATGTTCAATCTGCCGCGTTCGAGCTGGGCCGATTATAACGCCAAGCTGATCTCGAAGGGCGGCGGCATCTTCCCGCGCAGCCAGAAGAGCATTCCCTTGACCCCCGAAGTACAGGCGCTGCTGGGTCTCTCGGTCTCCGAAATCGACCCTGGCTCGCTCATCTCGGCGATCCTGAAGGCGCCGGTCGACCTGCTGTGGTTCGGCGGCATCGGCACCTATGTGAAGGCCGCGAGCCAGAATAATGCCGAAGTGGGCGATCCCGCCAACGACGCGCTGCGCGTCGATGCCGAGGATCTGCGCGTGCGGGCAGTGGGTGAGGGCGCGAACCTTGGCACCACGCAGGCCGCACGCATCGCCTTCTCGGCGAAGGGCGGGCGAATCAACACCGACTTCATCGACAATAGCGCCGGCGTCGACTGCTCGGATAACGAGGTCAATATCAAGATCGCACTCAACCGCGAGATGGCCGAAGGGCGGCTGGCGCAGGAAGACCGTGACGCTTTGCTCGTGCGCATGACCGACAATGTCTCGGAGCTGGTGCTCGAAGACAACCGCTTGCAGGCGCTCGCGCTGTCGATCGCCGAAAAGGGTGGATCGGCGGCTGTGCCGTCGCTCGTCCGGTTGATGGAGACGTTCGAGGCGTCCGGCCGGCTCGACCGCAAGGTCGAGGGCCTTGCTGCGAACGACGAGCTGCTCCGCCGCGCCGCCGAAGGGCGCGGACTGACGCGCCCCGAACTCGCGGTACTGCTGTCGACCGCGAAGCTCGCGTTGCAGGATGCGATCGAGCATAGCGATCTGCCGAACGATCCGGCGCTGGGCAGCGATCTGGCTGCGGCCTTCCCGGCGGAGATGCAGCGCGATTTTGCGGGAGCGATCGCCGATCACCAGCTACGCCGCGAAATCATCGCCACCAAGATCGCGAACCGCATCATCAACCGCATGGGGATCGTCCATCCCTTCGAACTGGTCGAGGAGGAAGGCTGCGCGCTCGGCGATATCGCGGCGGCGTTCGTCGCGGTCGAACGGCTGCTCGAAATGCCGGCGATCTGGGATGCGCTCGATGATGCGAAGATCGACGAGGCCGTGCGCCTGTCGCTCTTCGCGCAGGCATCGTCGGCGATGACCTCGCAGATGGCCGACCTGCTGCGCGTGACGCAGACGCTGGCGCAGGCGGGGCCGGTCGTCGCGCGGCTCGAACCCGGCGTCGATCGCCTGATGACGGGCGTCGACGCGCTGCTCAGCCCGTCGGTCAAGCGTCAGTGGGACATGCTGACCCAGCAATTGCTCGACGCCGGTGCGCCCGAGACCTTGACCGCGGCGGTCGTCCGCCTGTTCAAGACCGACGGAGCGATCGGCATCGTCGACCTTGCCGAACGGCGCGGCGACGACGAGATCGCGGTGACCCATGCTTTCACCCATCTGGGCGAAGCACTCGGGCTTGACTGGGCGCAGACGCTGGCGGCGCATATGAGCCCCGCCGATCCTTGGGAACGCCTGCTGGTCAACAGCCTCGCGCGCGATTTTCAGCAGATGCGGCTGACGTTCCTTGCCGGCTTGCCGAAGGGCGACCTCGACGCGGCGGTGACCAAATGGCTTGCCGATCATGCCCCGCGCGTCGAGCAGT
>JALDYH010000338.1:0-3058 GCA_032154175.1 Sphingopyxis sp.
AAGGCCGGACGGCACCGGGAACGACACCGTCAGTGATGGCGTGCTAGCATCGGCATCTCCCGACGGCAACCACAACCACCGTACAAAAGATAGGATGATGCGAAGGTGTTGCAAGAAAACCCACGGCCCCAGCCATGTTGAATCGTCGGTTAACCCTGCGGGTTGACGGGGGTTTGACCCGCGAGGCCTAATGCAGGGTTCACGACATTCTGCCGCCGGGGGCCTCATGTTTCCGAATAAGCGCTGGACCAGCGCGCGCATCGGGCGGCATAGACGCGCCATGAGCCTGCTGCTCGTCCTGCTCGGCATGATCGCGACCCCTTCGGCTGTGCTGGCGGGTCAAATCGGTGCGGTCGAAATCGGCGAATCGGAAATCACGTCACGCTTCGGCGAACGTGTGGCGGGCGCGGCCGTCCGTATGCGACCCGGACCGGCCAGCGAGTTCGAACGTGCGTTGCGCGGGCCGCGCGCCGAATTGCAATCGCCCGCCGGGTTCCGCGCCAAGCGACCCGGAAAACGCTACAGCGTGACCGTCCCGATCGGAAAGCCGAGGCCCGCCGTGGGGCTGCCGCGGATCGAAGGCCCCGACAACAGCCGCCTGCCGCTCGTCGTGATCGACGCGGGCCATGGCGGTCACGACCCCGGCGCGATCAGCCCGCACAGCGGCAAGCGCGAGAAGGATATCACTCTCGCGCTTGCCCGCGCGATTCGCGACGACCTCATCGCCTCGGGCCGCGTGCGGGTCGCGCTGACCCGCGCCGACGATCGCTATCTGGTGCTCGAAGAGCGATTCGGCATCGCACGGCGGCTGAAGGCCGACCTGTTCATTTCGGTCCACGCCGACGCGGCCGAGAATGAGCAGGCGAATGGCGCATCGGTCTATACGCTGTCCGAAGTCGCCTCCGACCGCGAGGCGGCCCGGCTCGCGGCGCGCGAGAACAAGGCGAATATCATCAACGGCGTCGACCTTGGCGCACACAGCGGCGATGTGTCGTCGATCCTGCTCGACCTCACCCAGCGCGAAACGATGAACGTCGCTTCCGACTTCGCGCGGCTGCTCCAGCGCGAGGCGGGCGAGGCGATCAAATTCCGCACCAACGCGCATCGCTTTGCGTCCTTCGTCGTGCTGAAAGCGCCCGACACGCCATCGGTCCTGTTCGAAACGGGCTTTATCTCGAACAAGCAGGATTCGGAATTCCTGGCGTCGTCGGCCGGACAGAAAAAGATCGCGCGCGGGGTTCGCGACGCGGTCCAGATCCACTTTGCACGGCGGATCGCCGCTGGCTGAGACGCTGCCGTCGGGCTTTTCCGGCCCTCGAGTGGCGGATGGGCCCCGGAGAAGCACCTCGCCGCAAGCACGCTTCCCTTTCGGCGATGCAGGCTTTAGAGGCTTGCGCATATGGTCGCCGACAGTCCGCCCGATTTCCGCTTGCGCCTGCGCCGCGACAGCAACGCCGTCATCGCATGGCTCGGCGATATGTGGACGCGGCGCTGGTTCCGCTGGCTCGGATATCTGGCACTCGCCGCCGTTCTTTTTCTGGCGCTGATCTGGGCTCTCTTTGCGCGCGACCTTCCTTCGGTCGACCAGCTTCGTGACTATGAACCGCCGCTGCCGACGATGGTTCGCGATGCCGAAGGCAAGCCGGTGCACGCCTATGCGCGCGAACGGCGCGTCCAGCTTGAATATAGCGAATATCCGCAGCTGCTCGTCCGCGCGTATCTCGCCGCCGAGGATCGCACCTTCTTCAGCCATGGCGGCATCGACTATCCGGGCATTGTCAGTGCGATCATCACCAATCTCAGCAACAGCGGCCGCCCGATCGGCGCCTCGACGATCACGCAGCAGGTGGCGAAGAACCTGCTGCTCACCAACGAGGTCAGCTATACGCGCAAGATCCGCGAAGCGATCCTTGCGATGCGCATCGAGGATGCACTGACCAAGGAGCAGATTCTCGAGCTTTATCTCAATGAAATCCCGCTCGGCCGCCGCAGCTTCGGGGTGCAGGCCGCGAGCCGCGCCTATTTCGACAAGGACGTCGACCAGCTCCAGCTGCACGAAATGGCATTTCTGGCCATCCTCCCCAAGGCGCCCGAAACCTATGGCCGCGCGCGCAACGCCGACAAGGCGATAGGCCGCCGCAATTTCGTTTTGAACGAAATGCAGCGCAACGGCTGGATCACCGCGGCGCAGCGCGACACGGCCAAGGCGATGCCGCTCGGCCTGACCGACAGCGGCAACCGCGCGGTGGCGCAGGTCGGCGGCTATTATATGGAAGAAGTACGGCGCCAGTTGATCGCCGAATTCGGCGAGACCGCCGACAAGGGACCGCACAGCGTCTATGCCGGCGGCCTGTGGGTGCGCACCGCCTATGACGCCAAGATGCAGGCTGCGGCCGCCAATGCGCTGCGCCGCGGCCTCCTGCGTTATGATGCTGGCAAGGGCTGGTCGGGGCCGATCGCGACGATCGAGGCCGACGACCAGTGGGCGAGCCGGCTTGCGTCGAGCTTCATCGGTATCGATTACGACGACTGGCGCATCGCCGCGGTCATTTCGAAATCGCCGGGTGCCGCGCAAATCGGCTTTGCCGACGGTTCGACCGGAACCCTGCCCGCAAGCGCCGCGACGCTGGGGTATCGCAAGACCGGGGGCAGCGCCTTTTCGGCGATGCGCCCGGGCGACCTGATCGCGGTGAAGGCGACCGGTGGCAATTCCTACGCGCTCAGGAATATTCCCGAGGTATCGGGCGGTTTCATGGCCGAAAGCCCCCATTCGGGCCGCATTTACGCGATGCAGGGCGGTTTCGACGTGCGCCTGTCGCCGTTCAATCGCGCGACGCAGGCCGAACGCCAGCCGGGTTCGACGATCAAGCCTTTCGTCTATGCGACCGCGCTCGACAACGGCATGACCCCCGCGACGATGATCGTCGACGGGTCCTTCTGCGTTTATCAGGGTGCCAGCCTCGGCAACAAATGCTTCCGCAACTTCGGCGGCGGTGGCGGGTCGGGCGAACATACGATGCGCTGGGGCCTCGAACAGTCGCGCAACCTGATGACGGTG
>JALDYH010000100.1:0-13898 GCA_032154175.1 Sphingopyxis sp.
AGATTATTCTGTGGGAGGCCGGGCGGGGGAGCGGGCCGGTACCGTTTCCGGCGTCAGCCGGAACGCGCATCAATGAAAATCGCGCGACCTCGGCAGGATGCGGACATTGCGTGGATGACCATGCTGGCCTGCATAGCCGCGGGGGGGATGCGGATGCGCGACCTCGTCGGCGTGCGACACTTCGGGGCTGTCGCCCAATGCGTCGAGCATCGCGGTGCGATCGACGATCCGTGTCGCCATAAGGTGAATGACGCCTTCCTTGCTCCGTTGCACCTCGCCTTCGGCGAGCATCAGCCGCGACGCCATGACGGCACGGCGCTGGCGTTCGAAATGGCGTGCCCACAGCAATATGTTGACGATCCCGCCCTCGTCCTCGAGCGTGATGAAGATCGCATTGCCCTTGCCGGGACGCTGGCGGATCAGCACGACGCCCGCGGTGCGGACGATCGAACCATTCTTCGCCGCGGCGACCTGTGTGGCGCTCAGCACCTCTTCGCGTTCGAAATCGCGGCGCAGAAAGGCCATCGGATGCCCTTTCAGCGACAATCGCGTCGTCTGATAGTCGGTGAGCACATGCTCGACCATCGGCGTCGGCGGCAGCGCCGCATCCTCTTCGGCGCCGAGTTCGTCCGCTTCGGCTGCACCGAACAGCGGCAGCACCCCCTGCCGTACGCGGCGTGCGTCCCAGAGCGCCGGGCGGCGGTCGAGCCCCATCGAGCGGCATGCGTCGGCCTCGGCCAGCAGGCGCAGCGCGCGCGAGGGCAGGCTCGCGCGGCGCGCGAGTTCCTCGACCGAGGCGAAGGGCGTGGTGCGCGCATCGGTAATCTGCTTCGCCCATTCCTCGCGAAAGCCGTCGACCTGCCGGAAGCCGAGCCGCAGCGCGAGGCTGCCGTCCTCCTTCCGTTCGAGGCTGTTGTCCCAATCGCTCGCATTCACATCGACCTCGCGCACCTCGACCCCATGTTCGCGCGCATCGCGGACGAGCTGCGCGGGGGCATAGAAGCCCATCGGCTGCGAGTTGAGAATCCCGCAGGCGAAGACCGCGGGGTGGTGGCATTTCAGCCACGATGACACATAGACGAGTTTGGCGAAGGATTGAGCATGGCTTTCGGGGAAGCCATAGCTGCCGAAACCCTTGATCTGGTTGTAGCAGCGTTGAGCAAAGTCCCGCTTATAACCACGCCCGACCATTCCATCGATCATCTGGACCTCATATTCGGGAATGGTGCCGACATTTCGGAAGGTAGCCATCGCGCGCCGAAGCCCATTGGCTTGGTCGGGTGTGAAGCCTGCAGCCGTGATTGCCAGTTTCATCGCCTGTTCCTGAAACAGCGGGATGCCGAAGGTTTTGAAAAGGATGCCTTTCAATTCATCTGGATCGTGTGGATGAGCGGGTGACGGGTAGTCGACCTCCTCTTCACCGTTCCTGCGCTTGAGATACGGATGGACCATATCCCCCTCGATCGGTCCCGGCCGAACGATCGCAACCTGAATGACGAGGTCATAGAATTCCCGCGGACGCAGGCGCGGCAGCATGTTGATCTGCGCGCGACTTTCGACCTGAAAGACGCCGATGCTGTCGCCCTTGCAGAGCATATCGTAGACGGTCTCATCTTCAGGGGGGACCGATTTGAGATTGTGGTCGCCCAGATCGTGCAGCCGCATCAGGTCGAAGCATTTGCGGATGCAAGTGAGCATCCCGAGCGCAAGCACATCGACTTTCATCAAAGCAAGCTCGTCGATGTCGTCCTTGTCCCACTCGATGAAAGTGCGGTCTTCCATTGCGGCATTGTGGATCGGCACCGTCTCGTCGAGTCGGTCTTCGGTCAGCACATAGCCGCCGACATGCTGCGACAGATGGCGCGGGAAGGTGAGTAGCTGCGCGACGATCCATTGCAGCCGCGCAATATCGCCCTGTTCGGGATCCAGTCCCGCTTCGACGAAGCGTTCGACCGGCATCTCGCCGCCCCAGCTGCCCCAGGTCGTGTCGGCGAGCCGCTGCGTGATATCTTCGCTGAGTCCCAGCGCCTTGCCGACCTCGCGCACGGCGCTGCGCGGCCGGTAATGGATCACCGTTGCGGCGATACCCGCACGCCGCCGCGTGTAGCGGCGGTAGACATATTGCATCACTTCCTCGCGCCGCTCATGCTCGAAATCGACGTCGATATCGGGCGGTTCGCGCCGCTCTTCGGAGAGGAAGCGCGTAAAGAGGAGGTTGTTCGCGATGGGATCGATCGAGGTAATCTCGAGCAGATAGCAGACGAGCGAATTGGCGGCCGACCCGCGTCCCTGGCACAGGATCGGCGGCTCCTGCGTCCGCGCGAATTTCACAATGTCGTGAACGGTCAGGAAATAACAGGCAAAGTTGCACTTGCGAATGAGGGTGAGCTCCTCGTCGAGTACCTCTTGCCAGCGTTTCGGTAGCTCACCGGGATGCAGTTTATTCGCGGCATCCATCACCATATGTTCGAGCCAGCTTTGCGGCTCCCATCCTTCGGGGACCGGCTCATGCGGATATTCATATTCCAGATCTCTCAGCGAGAAGGAAATCCGGTCCAGAATCTTCAGGCTTTCATCGACCGCTTCGGGGCCGTCGCGAAACAGGCGGCGCATTTCCCGCGGCGGCTTCAGATGGCGCTCGCCGCTGGCGCGCAGCAGGCGGCCGGCGTCATTGAGATTCGTGCCCTCGCGAATGCAGGTGACGACGTCGTGGAGCGGTCGTTGTTCTCGCGTGGCATAGAGCGCGTCGTTCGTCGCGAGCATCGGAATGCCGACACGGTCTGCCAAGACTGCTAACCGGGAGAGACGCCGACGATCACTGCCGCCTCTTGGCATCGTCGCGCCGAGCCATAACGAGCCCGGTGCGGTCTCGGCCAAGCGGCGCAGGATCGATTCATCCTTTTCGGTCGCCATCGCGATCAGGATCATATCCTCACAATGGATCAGCAGGTTTTTGAGCTTCATCACGCAATCGCCCTTTTGGGTGCGGCGATTGCCGATGGTGAGCATGCGGGTCAGGCGGCCCCAGCCATGGCGCGTGGTCGGATAGGCGATGATGTCGGGCGTGCCGTCGTCGAAGACCAGCCGGGCGCCGACGACGAGCTTTATGTCGGGGAGGTCTATTCCTTTCTCTGCGGCATCCTCGCGCAGCTTGCGCAATCCGGTCAGTGCCCGCACCACCCCCGCGACGCTGTTGCGGTCGGCGATGCCGATGCCGGCCATGCCGAGCGCGATCGCTTCCGCGACCATCTCGTGCGGATGCGAAGCACCGCGCAGGAAGCTGTAGTTGGTCGCGGCGACCAGTTCGGCGAAGCCGGGATCGGGCGCCTCGCTCATGCGAAGACCCCGTGGATATACCAGCGCGGGTCGGGCCTTTCATCGTAGAGGCCGTGACGGAAGAGCCAGAAGCGGCGGCCTTGCGCATCCTCGACGCGGTAATAGTCGCGCGTGAGGCCGCCATTGTCGCGGCGGCGCCACCATTCGGCGGCGATACGCTCGGGGCCTTCGTAGCGGCGGATCGCGTGAAAGGCGCGGCGCCAGCGGAAGCGCTGCGGCGGGCCGTCGGGGACCTCGGCGATCACCTCGATCGGTTGCGGCGGGTCGAAGAGATGGAAGGGCCGCGTCGGCGGTTCGCCGGCTTCGGGCTCCTGCCAGGGCAGCGGTGCGGGTGCGTCGATCGCGGGCAGTTCGAGCTGCGCCTGCTCGGGAATATGGGTGTCGGCGGGACGAAGCCGCCGCACCCGCCCGCGCCCGAGCCGCGTCGCCAGCCGGTCGGCGAGTTCGTCCATCGCCGCCCCTTCGCTCGCCGCGCGGACCGCGCCGCCCTCGAGCTTGAGCTGGCTCGCGCCGAGCGCCTCGAGCCGGGGCACCGCGAGGCGGATCATGTCGAAGCCGAAGCCGGGGTCGAGCGGGTCGGCGAGGCTGTCCATGCGCTCGGCGAACAGGCGCATGACGAGGCCGGTGTCGCGCGTCGGGTGGCCGGTCTCGACCGCGATGCTGCGCGCAAGGCCGTCGCTGCGAAAGAAGGTGGCGCGGAAATGACGCCCGCCCTTGCCGCGTTCGGAAAGATCCGCGATCGCTTCGCGGGCAAGTTCGGCAAGCACTTTGGTTGCGTGGGCCGTGCTGCCGAGCGGCTCGGCGAAGCGGCGTTCGGAAACGACCGGTGGCAGGGCGATCCGCGGGTCGAGCGGGCTCGGCGCATCGCCCAATATGCGGCGCAGCGCCATCGCGGCGTCGGCGCCGAAGCGCGCGGCGATATTCGCCATCGGACGGCTCGCGAGATCGCCGATCGTCTTGAGCCCGGCGCGGACGAGCGCGGTCGCTGCCCCGGTTTCGAGTTCGAGCGCGGCGACGGGCAGGCGGCGGATCGCCTGCGCCTCGTCGGGGGCGGGGCGTGTCTGGTAGCGCGCGAGCGCGCGCGCCGCATCGGCGGTCGGGCCGAGCGCGTGGCGGAGCGTCATGCCGAGCCGCGCGAGGCGCATCTCGACATCGGCGACCAGCCCCGCCTCGCCATCATGGAGATGGTCGGCGCCCGCGATATCGAGGATCAGCCCGTCGGGAGCGTCGAGCGCGACAAGCGGGGAATAGCGCGCGCAGCCTTGCGCGAGCCGGTCGAGCCAGTCCTGATCGAGCACCGGATCGTGCGGAACGACGGCGAGTTCGCCGACCTGCGCGCGCGCATCGGCGAGCGGCATGCCGGGGCGCAGCCCGACCGCCAGCGCCGCCGCGTCGACGCTCGCGAGGCGCATCGCGCCGCGCTGCTTCCCGGCGAAGACGAGCGGGGCGTCAGGCGGCCGCTGCGCCGTGCGAAGCCATCGCTCGGCGGGCAGGAAGGGGAAGAACAGCGCCAGATAGCGGCGTTTCGCCGGAATTTGGCCCGAAGCTTTTTTCGTCATGGTTCCAGTCCAGTCGCCAGCGCGTCCCCGCGGGGCCGCCGCGCCAGCGCAGCAGTTCGAGGTCGAAGGCGGGCGCACCCGGCGCATTGGCTTCGAGGGCGCGCGACGCTGCGGCGGCGACGCCCCAGCGCGTTTCGGCGACGCTCGGCGCCGGGACGGCATTGAGGCGAAGCATCAGCAGCGTGGTGCCCGCGTCGCGCGCGCCGAGCGCGAGGCGGCGCCCCGCAGTCAGGTCGAGCAAAGGAAATTTGCCCCAGCTTTCGACGATCACCGCCGCCGATCCGGCGCAACGGATTGCGTCGTTCGCGCAGGCGAGCAGCATCTTCGGATCGACCGTCTCGACGAGCAGAAGCCGGTCGGGATCGCCGCCGAGTTCGGCGATGCCGGGCGCATAGATATGCCCGCACCGCTTGCCGGCATCGGCGGTGCGTAGCCAGATCAGCGGCGCCTTGCCGGGCGTACGGAGCGCGACGAGCGCGGCGAAGGCGGCGGCGCTCGTCGCGTCGAGCGCGTCGGCGGCGAAAAATTCGTGGGTGCGCCCGATGGCCAGCCCGCCGCCGATTGCCGCGTCGAAGGACGCATGCCCGCTCGCCAGCCAGCCTTCGGCCCGGCGGCTTTCGAAACCGCCATCGGCGGCCAGCCGGGCGATACGACGGCGCAGCCCGGCGAGTTGGGGAGACGACTCGCGCATCATTTGTTCCTGATATGTTCTATTAGGGCGCGGGCGGGGGCGATTGTCAAGATGAGTCGGTATCGCCCCTGATCGTCATGCCGGACTTGATCCGGCATCCATTCGACGGCCGAAGCATGGACCCCGGATCAAGCCCGGGGTGACAGAGGATGCTCAGGGCGTAGCGCTTCCCGCGCTGCTGTCGCCGCCGAGCGCGCGGAACAGCGCGATTCGCGTGCTGACGAGCAGCAATTGCGTCCCGATCTCGCTCCGCCGCGCAGCATAGAGGCTGCGCTGCGCGTCGAGGCTGGAGAGGAAGCTGTCGACGCCCCCCTTGTAGCGCGCATCGGCGAGCGTCGCGGTATCGTTCGCGGCCTCGCTGTTCGCGGCGGCGGCGCGCACGCGCTCGGCGATCGTGCCCTGTACCGCGAGCGCATCGGCGACCTCGCGGAACGCGGTCTGGATCGCGCCCTCATAACCCGCGAGCGCGGCATCGCGCTGCGCTTCGCTGACCGCAACCCCCGCGCGCCGGCCGCCGGCATCGAAGATCGTCGCGGTCGCGTCGCCGCCCGCCGACCAGCTGAACGATCCGCTGTCGAACAGGCTCGAAAGCGCGTTGCTGGCAAAGCCGAGCAGCCCGGTGAGCGAAATCGACGGGAACAACTGCGCGCGCGCGACGCCGATATCGGCGTTGGCGGCGCGCAGGCCATATTCGGCCTCGATCACGTCGGGGCGGCGGAGCAGGATTTCGGAGCTGACCCCGGCGGGCAGCGACACGATCGCGGGGGTCACTTCGGTAAGGCTCGCGGGGAGCAGCGCGCGGTCGACCTCATCGCCGACGAGCAGGCGGATCAGGTTTTCGTCCTGCGCGAGCGCGGTCTTCTGCTGCGCGATCGAATCCTCGGCGGTTGCGAGAATCTGTTCGGCCTGCCGGAGGTCGGTGCGCGGCGCGACGCCGCCGTCGAGCCGGGCCTTGGTGAGCCGCACGCTTTCGCGCGCATTGGCCGCAGTGTCCTCGGCGATTTTGAGCAGGTCACGGTCGGCGCCATAGGTCGCCCACGCGTCCGCGAGATTGGCGATCAGCGCAAGGCGCACGGTGCGCGAAGCCGCCTCGGTACCGAGCGCGCGGTTGCGGTCGGCCTCGGTGGCGTTGGCGAGCTTGCCGAACAGGTCGAGTTCGAAGGCGGTGATGCCGCCGCGCAGCGAGAAATCGCCGCTGCCCCCGCCACTTCCGGCGCCGGTCCCGCTATCCGAATAGCCCGCGCCGGCACTGATTCCGAGTTCGGGGAATTGTCCCGACCGGGTGACGCGCACCTGCGCGCGCGCCGCAGCGACATTGGCATAAGCGACGCGCAGGTCGCGGTTGTTGGCGAGGGCCCGATCGGTCAGCGACTGCAGCCGCGGATCGGTGAAGACGCTTTTGTAGGAGAGGATCGGCAGCGCCGCTTCGCTCTGTAAAAGATAGGCGTCGCCGGCAGGCCAGCTTTGCGGCACGGGCGGCGCCGGCAACACCGTCTTCGGTGCGAGCGAGCAACCCGCGAGTGCGAGCGTGCTGGCCATGAGCAGGGCGCGGATGCGGATCATGCCGGAATCTCCGCAGCGCCTTCATCGCCGTCCTTCTTCTTGCCGAATCGCGCGCGCACCGCCGCCAGCCCGTCGCGCACGCCGCGGCGGACGAGGACGAAGAAGAGGGGGATGAAGAAGATCGCGAGGAAGGCGGCGGTGAGCATGCCGCCGATCACCGAGGTGCCGATTGCGACGCGGCTGTTCGCACCCGCGCCGGTCGCGATCGCGAGCGGCAGCACACCGAAGATGAAGGCGAAGCTCGTCATCAGGATCGGGCGCAGGCGGATGCGCGCGGCTTCGACCGCCGCCTCGATCACGCGCTTGCCCTTGCGCTCTTCCTGCTCGGCAAATTCGATCATCAGGATCGCGTTTTTCGCCGCGAGCCCCATCGTCGTGAGCAGGCCGATCTGGAGATAGACGTCATTTTCGAGCCCGCGCAGGTTCACCGCGAACACCGCGCCGATCAGGCCCAGCGGGATGACGAGCAACACCGCGAGCGGGATCGACCAGCTTTCGTAAAGCGCCGCGAGGCAAAGGAAGACGACGAGCAGCGACAGGCCATAGAGCAGGGGGGCCTGTCCCGAAGAGAGGCGTTCCTGATAGGAGGAGCCCGACCAGGCGACGCTGGTGCCGGGGATTTCGCCCGCCATGCGTTCCATCTCGTCCATCGCCTCGCCCGAACTGGTGCCCGCCGACGGCTGACCCGAGATTTCGAATGCGGGCACGCCCTGAAAGCGCGAGCTGCTGCTCGGCGTCGTCGACCAGCCGGTCTTGGCGAAAGCCGAGAAAGGCGACATTTCGCCGTCGGCCGAGCGAACATACCATTGGCCGAGGTCTTCGGGCCGCGCGCGATAGGGTGCGTCGCCCTGAACATAGACGCGCTTGACGCGGCCCTTGTCGATGAAGTCGTTGACGTAGCGCCCGCCCCATGCGGTCGCGAGAGTCGAATTCACATCGGCATTGTCGATGCCATATGCGGTGAGGCGCTGCGTATCGACATCGATCTTCAGCGTCGCGACATCGGGAAGGTCGGACAGGCGGACCGACGTGAGCTTGGGATTTTCGTTCGCCATCGCGAGCAGGCGGTCGCGCGCTTCGGCGAACTCGGCGCGGCCCATCCCGCTGCGGTTCTGGAACTGCATCGTGAAGCCCGACGAATCGCCGAGCCCGCGCACCGCGCCCGGGACGAGCGCGAAGATCTGGGCATCGCGGAGGCCGCTCAGCGCCTTGCGCGCGCGTTCGGCGATCGCGTCCGCGGTGTTTTCCTTGCCCGGCCGGTCGTCCCAGTGGGCGAGGTTGACGAAGCCCTGACCGGTGTTCTGCCCCGCCGCGCCGCCGCCGCCGCCGCCCGCGATCAGGAACAGCGCCTGCGTGTTCGCCTTTTCCGACGTCAGCAGATATTTTTCGATCGCGTCGCGCACTTCGAGCGTCCGGCCCTGCGTTGCGCCCGCGGGCAGACGGAACTGGACCTGCACGCGTCCCTGATCCTCGTTGGGCAGGAAGCCGCTGGGGAGGCGCAGGAAAAGGAAGGCGAGCGCGACCAGCAGTATCGCATAAATCCCGAGAAACAGCCATTTGCGGTCGACGACCTTGGTGACGCTGCCGACATAGCGTTCGACCGTGCGGTCGAACCGCGTGTTGAAGCCATTTTTGGCGCGTTCGAGAAAGGCATGGACGCGCGGAAAACGGCCGCCACCGGTTGCCGCGCCGTCATGATTTCTCGCCTTGAGCAGGGTCGAGGTCAGCGCGGGGCTGAGGATCAGCGCGACGAGCACCGACAAGGCCATCGCCGAGACGATGGTGACCGAGAACTGGCGATAGATGACGCCGGTCGAGCCGCCGAAAAAGGCCATCGGCATGAACACCGCCGACAGCACGAGCGCGATCGCGATCAGCGCGACCTGCAGTTCCTTCATCGACTGGATCGTCGCGTCGCGCGCCGACATGCCGGGATTTTCTTCCATCAATCGCTCGACATTCTCGACCACGACGATCGCGTCGTCGACGAGCAGGCCGATCGCGAGCGTGAGGCCGAACAGGGTCAGCGTATTGATGCTGAATCCCAGTATATAGAAGATGGCGAAGGTCCCGAGCAGCACGACGGGCACCGCGATCGCGGGGATCAGCACCGCGCGCCAGCTTTGCAGGAAGACGAACATCACGAGGATGACGAGCAGGATCGCTTCGAACAGCGACTTTTGCACCTCGCTGACCGACAGCTTGATGAAAGCGGTCGCGTCGTTCGCGTAGCTGTAGGTGAGGCCGTCGGGGAAATCGGAAGCGAGTTCCTCCATGCGCGCCTTCACCCGGTCGGCGGTTTCGAGCGCGTCCGACCCGGGCGACAGCGAAATCGACATGCCCGCGCCCGGATGACCGTTGATCCGGCTGACGACGGCATAGCTTTCGGCACCGATCTCGACCCGCGCGACATCCTTGATCCGCACCGTCGATCCGTCGGGCAGCGTCTTCAATACGATATTCTCGAATTCGGGAACCGTCTGCATCCGCGACTGCGCCGTGACCGTCGCGTTCAGCATCTGCCCCTGCGGCGAGGGCAGGCCGCCGACATCGCCTGCGGCGACCTCGCTATTCTGCGCGGTGATCGCCGAAATCACATCGCCCGGCATCAGCGACACCGCGGCGAGACGCTGCGGATTGAGCCAGATGCGCATCGCGTGCGGTGCGCCGAAGATATTGACCTCGCCGACCCCCTCGACGCGCGACAGGGGGTCCTGGATGTTCGACGCCATATAGTCGGACACGTCCTGGTTCACGCGCGTGTTGGTCTCGTCATAGACGCCGACGAGCAGCAGCGTGTCCGAGTTCGACTTGGTGACGCGGATGCCCTGTGCCTGCACCTGCTGCGGCAGGCGCGAGACCGCCGATGCGATCTTGTTCTGGACCTGCACCTGCGCGATGTCGGGGTCGGTACCCTTTTCGAAGATCGCGGTGATGTTCGCCTGCCCGCGCGAACTCGACTGCGAGCTGAAATAGAGCAGCCCGTCGATTCCGCTCAGCTGCTGTTCGAGAACCTGCGTGACGCTGTTCTCGATCGTTTCGGCCGACGCGCCCGGATATTGCGCCCGGATGTTGACCTGCGCCGGCGCGATGTCGGGATATTGTTCGATCGGCAGCGAAAAGAGCGCACCCGCGCCGCCGAGCATGACGATGATCGCCAGCACCCAGGCAAAGATCGGCCGGTTGATGAAAAGGCGCGACATCGCCCGCTACTTGCCCTTGGCTTCGGCGCCGCCGCCCGTGGGGGCGCCGACGCGCTGGGCGCTGCTCGCGGGAACGGGCCGGATCGACGCGCCTTGCCGCAGATTGCCGATGCCCTGGGTGATCACGCGCTCACCGGGTTTGAGCCCGTCGGTGACGACCCAGTTCGCGCCGGAGGTGCGATCGGCGATGATCTTGCGCCGCGCCGCCTTGTTGTCCTTGCCGACGAGATAGACGAAGGCGGAGCCGTCGAAGTCGCGCTGCACCGCGGCCTGCGGCAACAGGATCGCCGACGGGTTCACCACCTGATCGAACAAGGCGGTCACGAACATGCCGGGGAGCAGGATGCCGCGGGGATTGGGAAAGCGTGCGCGCAGCGTGACGGTGCCGGTCGCCTCGTTGACCGTGATGTCGGAAAACTGGACCGTGCCGACCGGGCCATAGGCGCTGCCGTCCTCCAGGCGCAGGCGCACCGAGGTGCTGCCGGCGGTGACCCCGCCGCTTTCGATCGCCTGGCGCAGCGTCGTGAGTTCGGCGCTCGACTGCTGCATGTCGACATACATCGGGTCGGTCTGCTGGATTGTCGCGAGCGGGGTTGCCTGGCTGGCGCTGACGAGAGCGCCGGGGGTCGCAAGGCTGCGCCCGATGCGGCCGCTGATCGGTGCGGTGATCGTCGCATAGCGCAGGTTGATCCGCGCGGTTTCGAGCGCCGCGCCATTCTGGGCGACCGCGGCGCGTGCCATGCGTGCCTGCGCCAGCGCATCGGTATAATCCTGCTCGGCGACCGCCTGCATCTTCGCAAGCGGTTCGAGCCGCCGCGCGCGCTCTTCGGCGGCCTGCGCGCTCGCCCGGGCGCTTGCGAGGTTGGCGGCCGCCTGATCGACCCCGGCCTGATAGAGGCTGGCGTCGATCTGGTAGAGCGGCTGGCCGGCGCGGACGAAGCCGCCTTCGGTGAACAGGCGGCGGCGGATCAGGCCATTGACCTGCGGGCGGACCTCGCTCGTCTCGAACGCGACGGTGCGTCCGCCGAGCGACGAGGTGACGGGCACCGGCTCGGCCTTGACGGCGACATAGCCGACCTCGGGGGCGCCGCGGCCGTTCTTGCTTTCGTCCTGACCCGAGCAGGCGCCGAGCGACAGGGTCGCGGCACACAGGGCTCCGGCCAGCAACAGCGACCTTTTGTCCAGCATATTGGTTGTCTCGTATCGGTTCGCCGGGAGGCGGGGAGGAATTTGGCCCTATTCAACCCATCGGATTGCCGCATGCAAGCGCAATGCGGGAACTGCGACAAATTACGACAATTTTTTGCCGTCGGAGCATTTGGCGATGAAAGCCCCGCCTTGGGTGCGGTAGTTGTCCTACAATTAAACGCTTGACACCGGTGTATCAATTCTGGATAGTCTATGACACCGGTTACCTAAACCGGCAACGACAGAATATATGAGTGAGGGGATGTTTCCGGCCGGCCAGCAGGTCGCGGCCCGCATACCCTTCCGGGAATTTCTGAAAAGACGGTTCGCACGGACCGGTGTTTTCGAGGTGGGAGGATGACAATGGCTATTCGGATGAAGCGGGGCGTTCGCGCATGGGCAAGGCTCGCAGGCGGGGCGTCGCTGGCGATACTGGCGACATCGCCAGCTTATGCGCAGGATATGGCGGCGCCCGCCGGCGACGACGCGATCGTCGTTACCGGCATTCGCGCCTCGCTCGAACGCGCCGCCGACATCAAGCGCGAAGCCGACCAGGTGATGGATGTCATCACCGCCGAGGATGTCGGCAAGCTGCCCGACGCCAACGTCGCCGAGGCGCTGCAACGCGTCACCGGCGTCCAGATCACCCGCGTCTTCGGCGAGGGCCAGTCGGTTTCGGTGCGCGGGCTGCAACAGGTCCGCGTCGAGGTCGACGGGCGCACCCTGCTCGGCTGGTCGGCGCGCCTGTCGCCGCCCGAGAACGACCAGCTCGGCCGTTCGTCGGGCCTCGATTCGGTCCCCTCAAGCCTGTTCGGCCGCCTCGAAGTGCGCAAGTCGCCGCTCGCGAGCCAGGCCGAAGGCGGCCTCGGCGGCACGGTCAACCTCGTCACGCCCAAGCCGCTGTCGTTCAAGGAGCCGACGATCTCGGTCCGCGCGCAGGGCGTCTATTCGGAAAATTCGGACAAGTTCGAACCCGCGATCACCGGTTTTGCGACGACCAAATTCGCCGACGGCCGCATCGGCGTGATGATCGCGGGCGAATATCAGAAGCGCACCTCGGTGACGCAGACGTTCGAGCGCAACAATTTCCTCAACCGCACCTACACCGGTACGGGCGGCGGCGTGATTCCGACCCCGACGCTGCTGCAATATGAACAGTTCACCGTCGACCGTTCGCGTCTCGGCCTCAACGGCGCGATCCAGTTCGAGGTCACTCCCGAATTCACCATCACCGCCGACGCGCTCTATTCGAAGCTCAAGACCGGGCGCCGCCAGGACTTCTTCGCCTTCCGCCTGCCGACGGGCGCCAATCCGGTGACCAATGCCGTGGTCGAGGACGGCGTGGTCGTCGCGGGCAACGCCAACGGCACCGTCACCACCGCGGGGCAGATTCGCAACGAGCCGACCGAAAGCTTCCTCTACGGGCTGAACGGCAAATATGAGAGCGGCGGACTGACCGTCGAGGCCGACGGCTATTACAGCAAGGGCACGATCGACCAGACGATCCAGATCATCACGCTACAGGCGACCGCGCCGGTTCCGGGGGCGTTCGATTTCCGCGACACCAGCATCCCGTCGCTGACGCTGGGCGGGACGTTCGACCCCACCGACTATGCTTCGTACAATCCGGCGAACAACGGGGTGCGCAGCAACCGCCTGCGCGGGCTGCTCGAGGAATGGACCGGCAAGCTCGACGTGAGCTACGAAACGGGCGGGGGCGTCACGATCGCCGCCGGGTTGCGCTACACCGACCTCCACGCGCGTTCGAACGCGTTCCGCAGCCAGGTCACCCCGACGCGCGCCGAACTCGAGCCCTATCTGAAGCTCGTCGATGCGAATGATTTCCTGTCGGATATTCCGGGGACCTTCCCGCGCAGCTTTCTGAGCACCGCGCCAACCTTCGACTATGTCTTCAACCGCGCGCAGGCGGCCGAGCCCAATCCCGACCCGAACGGGCGGTCGACGCTGCTTCCCAACCTTCAGCGCGACTATGATTTCAGCGAAAAGACGCTCGCCGGTTACCTGATGGTGTCGGGCGAGGGCGAAATCGCCGGGATCCCGTACAAGGCCAATGCGGGCGTACGCATCGCCTCGACGCGGCTGTCGGTCGACTCCTATGTCAATGTCGGCACCGTCAGCACGCTGGTCAACGACAAGAATCGCTACACCAATGTCCTGCCCAGCGCGAACGTCGCGTTCAACGTCACCGACAATTTCCTGATTCGCGTGTCGGGGTCGCAGACGATGCAGCGCGCGTCGATCGCCGACCTCGCACCGTCGACCTTCTTCAACGCGACCAACCTGTCGGTCACCGGCGGCAATGTGAATCTCGAACCGCCGATCTCGACCCAGGCCGAC
>JALDYH010000101.1:0-13862 GCA_032154175.1 Sphingopyxis sp.
CCGCGCGATCTCGCGCAGCTTCGCGATGCGCTCGGCGGCGCGCGGCTCCTCCGCGAACGGCTCGCGCGGCGACCCGGCCTGCCGCCGTTGCTGGCACGGCTGCTTCCCGGGCTCGACGGGCATGGCACGCTTGTCGACGAACTTAGCCGTGCGCTCATTGAAACGCCGCCGGTCGACGCCGCGCAGGGCGGCTATGTCGCCGAGGGCTATGACCATGCGCTCGACGCCTTGCGCGAAACGGCACGCGACGGGCGCAAGGCGATCGCCGCGCTCGAAGCTGACTATCGCGACCGCACCGGCATCGCGTCGCTGAAGATCCGCCACAACGGCGTGCTCGGCTATCATGTCGAAGTGCCCGCGAAACATGCCGACGCATTGATGGCACCCGAATCGGGTTTCACCCACCGCCAGACGCTCGCGGGCGTCGTGCGTTTCAACTCGTCCGATCTCCACGAAGCGGCGAGCCGGGTCACGCAGGCGGGCGTCCACGCGATCGCCGCCGAGGCAGCGCATCTGGAATCGCTCACCGATGCCGCCATCGCGCGCCGCGAAGCGATTGCCGCCTCGTGCGACGTCCTCGCGCGGATCGACGTCGCCGCCGCGCTCGCCGACCATGCGATGAGCCACAATTGGTGCCGTCCCGACCTTGCCGACGATCCGTGTCTCGACGTAACCGGCGGGTGTCATCCGGTGGTCGAGGCGGCGCTCGCGAAATCGGGCGAGCGTTTCGTGCCCAACGATGTGTCCTTGTCGCAGCGCGACCGGCTGTGGCTCGTCACCGGCCCGAATATGGGCGGTAAATCGACCTTCCTGCGCCAGAATGCGCTGATCGTCGTGCTCGCGCAGGCGGGCGGCTTCGTTCCCGCGGCGGCGGCGAAGCTCGGGCTCGTCGACCGGTTGTTCAGCCGTGTCGGGGCGAGCGACAATCTGGCGCGCGGGCGCTCGACCTTCATGGTCGAAATGGTCGAGACCGCGGCGATCCTCGCGCAGGCGACCCCGCAAAGCTTCGTCATCCTCGACGAGGTCGGGCGTGGCACCTCGACCTACGACGGGCTCGCGCTCGCATGGTCGGTGGTCGAGGCGGTGCACGAGGTCAACAAGTGCCGCTGCCTCTTCGCGACGCACTATCATGAGCTGACGCGGCTCGCCGAAACGCTGAATGCGCTCTCGCTCCACCATGTCCGCGCGCGCGAATGGCAGGGCGATCTGGTGCTCCTCCACGAACTGGCCGATGGGCCCGCCGACCGCAGCTATGGCCTTGCGGTCGCGCGGCTCGCGGGGGTGCCTGCGGGGGTGGTCAAGCGCGCCGAGGCGGTGCTCGCAAAGCTCGAAGCAGGGCGCGAGAAGACCGGCGGGCTTGCTGCGGGTCTCGACGATCTGCCGCTCTTCGCCGCGACCCTCGCCGAGGCGCCGACGGCGGTCAAGGACGCACTCCGGGAAGCGCTTGGGGCGATCGACCCCGATGCGCTCGCGCCGCGCGAGGCGCTGGACGCGCTCTACACGCTCAAGCGGCTGATGGCGGACGAAACATGAGCGACCTGTTCGACAACCTCGACCAGCGCCGCGCGATCATCGACCGGCGTGCGCTGTCGGGGCGGCTCGACGAGATTGCGGGTGAAACGAACGATACCGGCCAGCGCCGGCGCGCGATGGTCGACCTGCTCAAGGAAGCCCTTGAAGCCGGCCGTGCAGAGATCGAGCGCCGTCTGCTCCTTCACCCCTCGGCAGGGCGGGTCGCAGCGAGTGCCACCGCCTTCCTGATCGACCAGATCGTCCGCCTCAGCCACGACTTCACCACCGGCCATCTCTATCCGTCCGCCAATCGGTCGGCCGGCGAGCGCATCACGCTGATCGCTGTCGGCGGCTATGGTCGCGGTGAAATGGCGCCGTACAGCGATATCGACATCGGCTTCCTCACCCCGTTCAAGCAGACGAGCTGGACCGAACAGGTGATCGAGGCGCAGCTTTATACCTTGTGGGATCTCGGGCTGAAGGTCGGCCATTCGTCGCGCTCGCTCGACGAGATGGTGCGCGCGGCGAAAGAGGATCTGACGATCCGCACCGCGCTGCTGGAGGGACGTTTCATCTGGGGCGACCGCGAGCTCTATGATCAGGCGTCGGCGCGCTTCGATGCCGAGGTTGTCGCGGGCAATGCACGCGCCTTTGTCGCCGAAAAACTCGCCGAGCGCGACGAGCGCCACAAGCGCATGGGCGATTCGCGCTATGTCGTCGAACCCAATGTGAAGGAAGGGAAGGGGGGGCTTCGGGATCTCCACACCCTCTTCTGGATCGGCAAATTCATCCACCGTGTCCGCACCGTGCCCGAACTCGTCGACGCCGGGTTGATGTCGGCGCGCGAGCTGCGCCAGTTCGAACGCGCCGAGAATTTCCTGCTTGCGGTGCGCTGCCACCTTCACATCCTTGCCGGACGCGCCGAGGACCGGCTGACCTTCGATTTCCAGCGCGAGATCGCGGCACGGATGCATTTTGCCGAGCGCCCGGGCAAGAGCGCGGTCGAGCGCTTCATGCAGCTCTATTTCCTCCACGCCAAAAGCGTCGGCGACGTCACCGGTACCTTCCTCGCGCATCTCGACGACCAGATGGCGGCACGCGGTCGCCGTTTCCTGCCGACGATCCGGCGGCGGCCGGGCAAGCTCCACGGCTTCGTCCTCGACCGCGGCCGGCTTGCCTTGCCGAGCGACGATTTCTTTCAGCAGGACCCGGTGCGACTGATCGAGATTTTCGCGCTCGCCGACAAGCACGGCCTCGAAATCCATCCGCAGGCGGTGCGCCAGGCACGCCACGATGCGAAGTTGATCGAGACGCAGGGTGTTCGTCGCATCGCGCGCGCCAATGCGTTGTTCCTCGACGTGCTGACCAGCCCGCGCGATCCCGAAACCGTGCTGCGCTGGATGAACGAGGCGGGGGTGTTCGGCCGCTTCGTGCCCGACTTCGGCCGCGTCGTCGCGCAGATGCAGTTCGACATGTATCATCATTATACGGTCGACGAGCATACGATCCGCGCGATCGGGCTGCTCGCCGACATCGAACAGGACCGGCTGAAGGACGATCACCCGCTTTCGACCGCGATCATGGACCAGATCCATTCGCGGCGTGTCATCTATATCGCGGTGCTGCTCCACGACATCGCCAAGGGGCGCGGCGGCGATCACAGCGTGCTGGGCGCCGAACTGGCTTTGCGCGTCTGCCCGCGGCTGGGGCTGAGCGAGGCCGAGACCGAAACCGTATCGTGGCTCGTGCGCTATCATCTCCTCATGTCGGCGACCGCATTCAAGCGCGACCTCGCCGATTTCAAGACGATCCTCGATTTCGCGCAGGTCGTGCAAAGTCCCGAGCGCCTGCGTCTCCTGCTCGTGCTCACCGTCGTCGACATTCGCGCGGTCGGCCCCGGCGTGTGGAACAGCTGGAAGCGCCAGCTGCTCACCGAACTTTATGACGCCGCCGAAGAAGTGCTGCGCCTCGGTCACAAGCAAAAGGGACGCGAGACGCGCATTGCGGCGAAGAAGGAAGCTGCCGCGGCGCTGCTCGGCCTCGACGACAGGGCGTTCGCCAGGCTCATCAAGCCGCTCCCCGAAAGCTACTGGATTGCCGAGCCGGTCGAGGTGATCGTCGCCAATCTCCGCCACATCCAGGACGCGGGCGATGCGCCGCTCCACATCGCGGCGGTGCCCGACGAGGATCGCGGCGCGACGCTGGTGATGGTGCTCGCCGCCGATCATCCGGGGCTCTTCTATCGCATGGCGGGGGGCATCCATCTCGCCGGCGGCAATATCATCGACGCGCGCATCCACACGACGCGCGACGGGCTCGCGCTCGACAATTTTCTTGTTCAGGATCCGCTCGGCCGCCCCTTTGCCGAGGCGGGGCAGATCGAACGCCTGACGCGCGCGATCGAGGATGCGCTGGCCAACCGGCACAAATTGCTGCCGAAACTCGAAGCGCGCGCGTTGCCGCGCACCCGCGCGGAGGCGTTCCGGGTCGCGCCGAACGTCTTCGTCGACAACAAGGCGTCGAATCGCTTCACCGTGATCGAAATCAACGCGCAGGATCGCCCTGCGCTCCTCAACCAGCTCGCCTATGCGCTCTTCCAGTCGAAGGTGACGGTGCATAGCGCGCATGTCGCGACCTACGGCGAGCGCGCGGTCGACACATTTTACGTGACCGACCTGATCGGCGACAAGATCGACAGCGCGGCGCGCGTGAAGAGCCTTGAAAAGCGCCTGCTCGAAGCCGCGGCGAGCCGCAGCGAGGAAGCGGTCGCGGCGTAGCCGCCGGTTTTTCGGCGCGGGCGGCGGCAAGGGGCGGCGTCGATCCGGCCCTAGAAATCGAAGCCCTGCTGGGCCTGATCCGCGATCACCGGACCCGTCGCCACGCCTTCGAGTTCGAGCATCCGCGCCTTGGACAGCGAACCACCCGGCGCCGAAAAACCTCCTATCTTGCCGCCGGCGGCCAGGACGCGGTGGCAGGGAACAATCAGCGGGACGGGGTTTGCCGCCATCGCCTGTCCGACATCGCGCGCATATTCGGGTCCGGCGCCAAGCTCGCGTGCGACCGCGCCATAGGTGGTCGTCTCGCCCCAGCCGAGCTTGCGTATCGAAGCATAGACTCTTGCGAAGAAGGGGGGCTGTTCGCCAAGATCGATCGGTGCTTCGAAAAAATCGACGCGTTCCCCTAAAAAATAGCGGGTCGCCGCATCGACGACCGCCGCTATTTCCGTCGGTGGCTCGGCACGCATGGCGCCGGGAAGGCGGCGTAAAATGGCGCGCTCGGCTTCAGGGGCGGCCGGCGCGGGCAGGCGCAGCCCCGTTATGCTGGCGCCCTTCCAGCCGATCGCCGCGACACCGGACGCGGTCTGGAAAAGCCGGTAATGATTTTGGCCGGCCATGTCCCGTTCTCCATCTTCGATGCGGATATAGGATCGCGTTTTGCGAAAACCATATCGCCCGCGGTGCCTGCCGGTGCAGCGGCTTCGGGGTGGAGAGCTGACATAGCGCACTTTCGTCGTCCGTTCTTCCGTGCACGGAAAGTCGGGGAATATTCGAAAGGGTTGCCGCCCGCACCCTGGCGCGCCACATCTTCCGAATGCCTCTCCCCGCCCCCTTCACCGACTGGTTCGCCGCGCGCGGGTGGCGGTTGCGGCGGCATCAGGCCGACATGCTTGCCGCGGGGACGCGCGGCGAGAGCGCGCTGCTCGTCGCGGCGACGGGGGCGGGCAAGACCTTGTCGGGGTTCCTGCCGACGCTCGTCGATCTCGCCCGGCGTCCGACCGACCGGCTCCACACGCTCTATGTATCGCCATTGAAGGCCCTTGCGGCCGACGTCGAGCGCAACCTTCTCGGCCCGATCGCCGAGATGGGGCTCGACATCAGCGTCGAAAGCCGCAGCGGCGACACCAGTTCGGACAAGAAGGCGCGCCAGCGCAGCCGGCCGCCGAACATATTGCTGACCACCCCAGAATCGCTGTCGCTGTTGCTCTCCTACCCCGACAGCTTCACGATGTTCGCCGATCTGAAGACGGTGGTGATCGACGAGATCCACGCCTTTGCGCCCGGCAAGCGCGGCGATCTCCTGAGCCTCGCCATGGCGCGGCTCCAGCGGATCGCGCCCGGCCTTCGCCGCGTCGGGCTGTCGGCGACGATCGCCGACCCGGTACAATATGCCGGCTGGCTCGCGCCCGACGCCGACGCAGACACCGTGACGCTCGTCGAAGGCGAGCCCGGCGCCGAACCCGATATCGAGATATTGCTTCCCGAGGGCGCGGTGCCCTGGGCGGGGCATTCGGGGCGCTATGCCGTGCATCAGGTGATGGAGGTGATCGCCAGGAACCGCACGACGATCATCTTCTGCAACACGCGCGGGCTGGCCGAGCTGATCTTTCAGGAACTGTGGAAGGTCAACGACCTGTCGCTGCCGATCGCGATCCACCACGGCAGCCTCGACCGCGAGGCGCGCCAGCGGGCGGAAGCGGCGATGGCCGAGGGGCGGCTGCGCGCGCTCGTCGCGACCGCGAGCCTCGACCTCGGGCTCGACTGGGGCGACGTCGACTGCGTGATCCAGATGGGCGCGCCCAAGGGATCGTCGCGGCTGCTCCAGCGCATCGGGCGCGCCAACCACCGGCTCGACGAGCCGAGCAAGGCGCTGATCGTGCCGGGCAACCGCTTCGAATATCTCGAGGCGCGCGCCGCGCTCGACGCGGTCGAGGCGGGCGAACGCGACGCCGACCGTTTCCGCCCCGGCGCGCTCGACGTCCTCGCACAGCATGTGATGGCGCTCGCCTGCGCGGCGCCGTTCGACGAGGCCGAGCTGCTGGCCGAAATCCGCACCGCCGCATCCTATCGCTGGATCGACGCCGGCATCTTCGCGCGCCTGCTCGGCTTCGTGCGCGACGGCGGCTATGCGCTCAAAAGCTACGACCGCTTCCGCCGCCTCGCCCCCGACGGGCAGGGACGCTGGCGCATCGCGCATCCGCGGCTGGCGGCGCAGCACCGACTCAACGCGGGGATCATCGTCGAGGCGCCGATGGCCGATGTGCGGTTCAGGAACGGCCGGCGGCTCGGCAAGGTCGAGGAATATTTCGCGAGCACGCTGACCCCCGGCGACACCTTCGCCTTCGCCGGGCTCAGCCTCGAGGTCGAGGCGATACGCGACACCGACCTGATCGTCCGCGCGACGACGCGTCCCGCGCGCATCCCGAGCTATATGGGCGCGCGCCTCGCAATCTCGACGCGGCTCGCCGACCGGGTGCGCCTGTTCCTCGCCGATCCGGCGAGCTGGCAGCGCTTTCCCGAGGATGTGCGCTTCTGGCTGGAGATGCAGGCGCTGCGGTCGGCGCTGCCGCGGCCCGGCGAACTGCTCGTCGAGACCTTTCCGCACGAGGGCAATCATTATCTCGTCTGCTATCCGTTCGAAGGGTGGAACGCGCACCAGTCGCTCGGCATGCTGATCACCAAAAGAATGGAACGCGCGGGGCTGCAGCCGCTGGGTTTCGTCGCCTCCGACTATGCGATCGCGATCTGGTCGCTGCGGCCTGTCCTGCATCCGCAGAATCTGTTCGATCCGGAAATCCTGTCCGAAGAATTCGTCGAATGGGTCGAGCGGTCGCACCTCCTGAAGCGCGCCTTTCGCGAGGTCGCGATCATCGGCGGGCTCATCGAGCGCCAGCATCCGGGCAAGCGCAAGACCGGCAAGCAGGTCACCTTCTCGACCGACCTGATCTTCGACGTGCTCCGCAAATATGAGCCCGACCATCTGCTCCTCGAAGCCGCATGGGCCGACGCGCGCGAGCGGCTGACCGACGTCGCGCGTCTCGGCGACCTGCTCGACCGCGCGGCGGGGACGATGCTGCACAAGACGCTCGACCGGATCAGTCCGCTCGCGATCCCGGTGCTCGTGCTGATCGGGCGCGAAAATGTCGCGGCCGCCGATATCGACGATGCGCTGCTTGGCGAGCTGGCCGACAGCCTCGCCGAAGAGGCGATGCGGCCGGGATAGCGGCCCGCGGCCAACCGGCGTTTCGCTTGCTGCGAAGCCCGATGAGGCGTAGATTACGCCAAAATATACTGAGGATGCCAGCGATGACCCAGGTTTCGAAGCGGCTCGTCCCTTTGGCGCTGCTGTTCGCCGCCCCCGCGTTGATCGGCGCGACGCCCGCCCCGGCGGGTCCGGCGCCGGCTCCTGCCGCGACGCCCGCCCCGCCGGGCGAGATCGTCGCGCCGCCGATAACCGTCGTTCCCTTTATCGAACCGTTCGACCTCGATGCGTCGCGGCGCATGTCGGTGAAGGTCATGGTCGGCGGCAAAGGTCCCTTTTCGTTTCTGGTCGACACCGGCGCCGAGCGCACGGTGATCGCGCGCGAACTCGCCGAGCGGCTTGGGCTGACCGAAGGCGCGAAGCTGCGGCTCGCGACGATCGGCGGTTCGACGATGGTACCAAGCTATCGCGTCGCGGCGATCCAGATGGCGAAGCTGCACCTTGCGTCGGTCGAGGCACCCGCCTTTTTCGGGCGGCATATCGGCGCCGCGGGGCTGATCGGCGTGGACATGCTCGAGGAGCGGCGGGTGTTGATCGATTTCCGCAAGGAAAGCATGCAGGTCCTCGAAACGCGCCGCCGCGCGCCGTCGCTGATCAAAGATGACGACGCGATCGTCGTCACCGCGCGCAATTCGGCGGGGCGCCTGATCCTGTCGGACGCGCGGCTGAACGGCAAACGCATCGACGTCATCGTCGACACCGGCGCCCAAACGAGCGTCGGCAATATGGCGCTGAAAAGACTGGTCGCGAGCAAGCGCGCCAACCGCTTTCCCTTCACCGCGACGATCCTCGACGCAGTGACCGGCGAGGCAGTGCCCGCGACCCGCACCGCGATCAAACGCATCGTGATCAACGGCATGGATGTCAACGACCTGCCGATCAGCTTCACCGACAGCCAGGCGTTCCGTGCACTCGGCCTTCACGAGCGTCCCGCGCTGCTGCTGGGTATGGACAGTCTGTCGCTGTTCGACCGGGTCGAGATCGACTTTCCGAACAAGCGCGTCGTGTTCGACCTGCCCGACGAAGCGAGCCACAAAGCCAAGATACGCTTCGCCGCAAACACGGCAGTGCGGGGTAGCTAGAACGCTTGCGGCGCGCGCATGGCGCCTGCATAGCGGCGTCATGTCCGCCGCGGTGACCTTTGCCTTTGCCGGCCAGCAGTTTCAGTTGCTGGCGGACCGCGCGCTGTTCTGGCCACGCCATGACGCTTTGATCGTCGCCGACCTGCATCTCGAAAAGGCGAGTTGGTACGCCGCGCTCGGTCAGCCGCTCCCCCCCTATGACAGCCACGACACGCTCGACCGGCTCGCGGCGCTCGCGGCCGGAACGGGGGCGCGCGCCATCTGGTGCCTCGGCGACAGTTTTCACGATCGGGGCGCCGCGGACCGCATCGTCCCTGCGGTCGCCGAACGGCTGACCGGGCAGGCGGCTTCGGTGAATCTGCTATGGGTCGCGGGCAATCACGACGGGCTTTCCGGCGGCGCATGGGGCGGCGAGGTCGCTGACGAGCTGGTCGTCGATGGCATCGTCTTTCGGCACCAAAGCCTGAGCAGCGAAACGCGGCCCGAGGTTTCGGGGCATTTTCACCCCAAGCTGCGAATCAACATCCGCGGCCGGCATGTCTCGCGCCCCTGCTTCGCGGGCGACGACAGGCGATTGATTCTGCCCGCTTTTGGTGCGCTGACCGGCGGTCTCGCCGCCGACGATCCGGCCATCGCGGCAAATTTTGCCGGCGCCTATCAGGCGATGCTTGTCGCGCGCGGGCGGCGGCTCTGTTTTCCATGCCCCGGACGAGGGGCGGATGACGCTACGGCAACCCGCATGTCGCAGCGAGCTCGGGCCTAAGCCCCGCCGAACCGCGGCTCGTGCCCCTGTGGCCGAAAAGCATCACCCACTCAAAAACGACGCAAATACGTGCCCTTGGCTGGATCGGCCGCGCAATTGAGTTATGCTCCACCCGCAACAAAAATAAATAAATGTTGAGAGGAGTGCCCGATATGAAATCATCTTCCCTTCGTGCTGCCCGATTCATGCGCACCAGCGCGCTCGGCGTATCGCTCGCCATCGCCGCCGTATCGGTACCGGCTTTCGCGCAGGATGCGCCGGCCGATACCGCGACCGACGACAGTGACAATACCCCGATCATCGTCACGGCGCAGGGCCGCGCCCAGCTCTTGTCCGACGTGCCCGTCGCAATCTCGGCGGTCAGCGCCGAAACGCTGCAGAACAGCGGCGCGAACGACATCCGCCAGTTGAACCAGGTCGCCCCGTCGCTGCTCGTCTCCTCGACCGGCTCGGAAGCCAATGGCTCGGCGCGTATCCGCGGCATCGGCACCGTCGGCGACAATCCCGGGCTCGAAAGCTCGGTCCCCGTGTTCATCGACGGCGTCTATCGCTCGCGTTCGGGTATCGGCCTCAACGAACTCGGCGAAATCGACCGCGTCGAAGTGCAGCGCGGCCCGCAGGGCACGCTTGGCGGTCGCAACTCGTCGGCGGGCCTGATCAGCATCTATTCGAAAAAGCCGAGCTTCGAATTCGGCGCCACGGGTGAGGTCACCTATGGCAACTACGACTATTGGCGCCTCGGCGGCAGCGTGACGGGCCCGATCAGCGATACGCTGGCCGCGCGCATCGACGGCATCTGGGTCAAGCGCGACGGTTTCCTCAAGGACGCCACGAACAACACCGACGTCAACGACCGCGACCGCTATTTCGTGCGCGGCCAGCTCTTGTTCGAACCGACCGATGCGCTGTCGATCCGGCTGATCGCCGACTATACGTCGCGCGACGAGAAATGCTGCGGCGCGACCTATATCGACAACAGCGTCAATCCCTATATCGGCAACCTCAACAACCCGTCGACGCCGCTGTCGACCGGTGCGGGCGGCACGCCGCCGAACGTGCCGCAAGCCAATGGTAACAATATCATCAACGTGCTGCGCGACCTCGGTCAGCCGCTCGCGGCGTTCAATCAGGGCTATGATCGCAACATCTGGGTCAGCCCGGGCCGCAGCTTTGCCGGCAAGACCAAGGACTACGGCTTCTCGGGCCAGATCGACTATGATCTCGGCGGCGCGACGATCACCTCGATCACCGGCTACCGCGAATATCGGTCGGGGCAGGCGGGCGACCTCGACTATGGTTCGGTCGACATTCTCTACCGTGCGCCGAGCGACGACGCCTACCGCCAGTTCCACACCTTCACGCAGGAATTGCGTGTGCAGGGCGAAGCCTTCGACGGCAAGCTCGACTGGCTTGTCGGCGGCTTCTACGCCAATGAAAAGCTGACGGTGCGCGACAATCTCCGCTTCGGGACGCAGTACGGCCGCTTCGCCGCCTGCCGCCTGATCTCGGGCGGCGCGCTCGCGGGCCTCTATTCGCCGACCTCGCCCGGCTGCGTCGCCGCGCGTCCGCCGGCGTTCGGTGCGGCCTCGCCCGCCATTTACGCGGCGCTCGACCAGCTCGACGGCATCAGCGACAAGGGCAGCATCAACGATCGCTACAACCAGAAGGACACCAACTGGGCGCTGTTCACGCACAATATCGTGCACATCACCGACAAGCTCGATCTGACGCTGGGCGTGCGTTACACCCACGACAAGAAGAAGTTCTCGGCGGCGTTCACCAACGACAACCAGGCGTGCGTCAACGTCCAGAATCTCGTCGGCGGCTTCCTCACCAATCCCGGCCTGGCCGCGGTGTCGGGCGGCCTCGTCGGCCTCGCCTGCCAGGGCAATTCGACCGCCGAACTCAACGGCGTGTCGATCAACGACAGCCGCAGCGAGGATGAATGGACCGGCACGGCGATCCTGTCGTACAAGCCGGTCGACGACCTGATGGTCTACGCAAGCTTCGCGCGCGGTTACAAGGCGGGCGGCTTCAACCTCGACCGCTCGGCGCTGAAGAACCCGATCCAGGTCGTGAACGGCGTGCCGACGACGACTTTCGCTGCAGCGGGCGGTGCGCAGGCGCTGGTCAGCAACCTCCAGTTCGATCCCGAGCTGGTGAACAGCTATGAACTGGGCGCGAAATATTCGACCGGGCCGTTCGGCCTCGGGCTGACGCTCTTCCGGTCGGACTTCAAGAACTTCCAGCTCAACACCTTCAACGGCAGCGTCTTCCTCGTGCAGACGGTCAACGGCTGTTCGTCGGACCTGAACGGCGCCGATCGCGACCAGAGCAAGTTCCCGACCGCGCCCAACTACAACGCCGGGGCGGCGGCTTCGGGAGCGTGTGCGAAGGACGATGTCGGGTACGGCGTGCGGACCGAGGGCTTCGAGCTCGAGGCCTCGCTGGTTCCGGCACGCAGCTTCCGCATGACCGCGGGCCTGACCTATGCGCGCACCAAATATCGCAGCAACCTGGTCGGCAACAAGTCGGGCGCGCCGCTCGATCAGGCGCTTCGCCTGCTGCCCGGCAACAATCTGTCGAACGCGCCCGAACTGGTCGCGACCGGCAGCGTCACGTGGACGCCCGATATCGGCAGCAGCGGCCTGACCGGCCTCGTCTATGTCGATGGCCGTATGACCAGCGATTACAACACCGGTTCGGACCTGTTCCCGCAGAAGGAACAGAATGGCTATGCGATCTTCAACGCGCGTATCGGCGTGCGCGGCCCCGACGAGAAATGGGGTGTCGAGCTGTGGGCGCAGAATATGTTCAACAAGCAATATTCGCAGGTCGCCTTCAACTCGCCGTTCCAGGAAGGCGGCGTCAGCGGCGCCTTTGCCGACCCGCAATATCCGGGCGGCCGCCAGATCTTCTCGCAGTTCCTCGCCGAACCGCGGACCTATGGTGTGACGCTGCGCGGCAAATTCTGATCGCGTGGACTGTAGCAGGAGCCGCCCGCTCGCTTCGGTGAGCGGGCGGTTTCTTTTTGCCTGCCGTTTTCCTGATGAGGGAGTTTTATCGCGCGCGCGCGGCTTGATGCGCGATGTCGGTCATCAACTTGCGAAACAGCACCGCGCCCGCCGTGCCCGACGCCTTGAGCGCGCGTTCGCAATCGAGCAGGCGGCTCATCAGCCGCGCGATGCGTACCGAATCCCAGATGTGGAGCTGCGCGGTCACCGCGTCGCGTTCTTTCCAGAAGATGCCGCTGGTGCGAGCCGACACGACGGTGGCCGGGTGCGCCCCGCCGTCGACCTCGGCGCGCAGCCGTGCAAGCGCCATCGCGCGGATCGCGAGCGCGCGGATGATGCGGATCTCGGCGACGCCGACCGCAGCCGCCTTGGCCAGCATCGCAGGCATGTCGCGCACCTTGCCGCCGAGCGCGACGTTGATGCACTCGCTGACATCCTCTTCGTGCGTCGCAGCGCCCAATGCGGCGATATCGGCGGCGGTCACCTGTCGCTGCCGGTCGGGACCCGCGTCAAGGTAGAGCGCGATCTTCTCGATCTCGCGCCGCATCAGCGCCTGGTCGCCCGACACGAGATCGACGAGCAATTGCGCCTCGGCATTGGCGAGCCGCAGCCCCTGTTCCTGCCCCGCTGCCATTGCAATCCCGACGAGCGCACGCCGGTCGGGCTGGTAACAGATCGCGGCGACGGCATGATCCGACCCTTCGACCAGCTTGACGAGTTTCGACTTGGCGGTGACCGACGCGCCGGTCGCGATCACCGGATTGATCGCGGTTTCCGCGGCGAGCAGCGCCTCGACCGCCGCAAGGCCGTCGTCGCCGCTACCCGACAGTTCGACCCTGATCACGCGCGCGGACGAAAAGAGCGACATCGAGGCTGCTTCGGCGGCGAGCAGCGACGGATCCTGCGACAACTGCGTCCCCGTCAGGTCGAGCCGCTCGGCATCCTTGCCCGCAAGACGGATCAGATGCGCCGCGACGGCTTCCATCGTCGCTTCGTCGGGGCCGGTGAGAAGGGTGAAGCGAACCGCGGGATCGAGGCGCGTCTGGCGTTCGAGTTCGTTCGGCTTGACCGTCTTCATCGCCGATCAGGGCGTCGGGGCGGGTGCGGCAGCCGGTTGCCCGCCGCCACGGTTCGCAAAGACCGCGAGCCGCGCGACGATCTGGTCGGCAACCGCCGAGGAGAGCCGTTCGAGCGCCGACGATTCGGCGGCAATCGTCGCATATTCGCTGCCCACGACGTCGATACCCGCGTCGGAGAAAGCGGTCGCATCGACCAGCACTTCGCCGCTCGCTGCGTCGACGAGCTGATAGCGCGCGCGCAGCGTTCGCCGTTCACGCGTCACCGTGTCGTCGGCGCGGACCCCGAAACCGGTGATCGAATCCTCGAGCCGCACGTCGAGGCGGAGGCGCTTGCCCGCGCCCTCGCCGCCCTGCGTCGCCTGCAGCCGGTCGC
>JALDYH010000339.1:0-3045 GCA_032154175.1 Sphingopyxis sp.
AGCACCCGATCTATGACGTCTTCGTCAAAAGCTGCGCGATGACATATCCGGGCGGCGAGCCGGTGGCACGTTCGGCACCGAAATCGGGAAGGGCTGCGGCGCCCAAGGCATCGAGCGCGCCCCAGTCGCCCGCGACGAACGGCGGCGAAGGCACGGCAACGCCCGTGGTGCCGCCGGTCGTGCCGGCGCCCAAGGCCGCGCCGTCGCCCCCCGCCAACACCGAATAGAGTCGCGCGAGATAATCGGCCTGGCGGATTTCGATCGCGCCGAGGCTGGCGAGATGCGGAGTGATGAACTGACAATCGAGCAGTTTCCAGCCGCCGGCGATGAGCCGCGCGACGAGGTGCGCGAGCGCGACCTTCGACGCGTCGCGCGCGCGGCTGACCATCGATTCGCCGAAAAAGGCGCGGCCGAGCGTCACTCCGTAGAGGCCGCCCGCGAGTTCGCCATCCAGCCAGCATTCGACGCTGTGCGCATGGCCGATCTGGAACAGCCGGTCGTAGCTTGCGCGGATGACGGGGTTGATCCACGTCGTCGGCCGGTCGTCGGCGGGCTGGGCACAGAGCGCGACCATGTCGGCAAAGGCGGTGTCGGTGGTGACGCGGAAGCGGTCCGACACGATCACCTTCTTCAGGCTGTGCGACAGGTGAAAACCGTCCAATGGAAGGATCGCGCGCAGGCGTGGTTCGACCCAATGGACCGACGGGTCGTCCGCCCCGTCGGCCATCGGGAAAATGCCCTGCGCATAGGCGCTGAGCAGCAGCGCAGGATCGATGGATTCGAAATGCTTCAGGACGCGGGCTTTACGAATTTCAGGGTCATGCGGTCCGATTCGCCGATCGCCAGATATTTTTCGCGATCCTTGTCGCCCTCGGTGAGCGACGGCGGCAGCGTCCAGACGCCCTTTTCATAATCCTTGGTGTCCTTGGGATTGGCGTTGATCTCGCTGCGGCCGGCGAGCTTGAACCCCGCCGTTTCGGCGAGCGCGATGACCGTGCTTTCCTTCAGATATCCCGATTTCTCTTCCTTCGCGCTGTCGTCGCTCTCGTTCAGCCGGTGCTCGGCGACGCCGAGCGTGCCGCCGGGTTTTAGCATCGCGTAGATCTGCCGGAAGGCGTTCGCGGTGTTTTCCGCGCCACCCGATCGCCAGTTATGGACGTTGCGAAAGGTCAGCACCACGTCGGCGCTGCCGTCGGGGACCTTGGGATTGGTCCCGGCGTTCGGAAATTCGGCGAGCTTCACCGCGCCATAGACATCGGGCCTGGCGCCCTGCCATTCCTTGATCCTGTTCAGCCCGCGTTCCCACGGCGCCGCCGCATAGAGCGTGCCGCCGCCGGCCTTGGCGAGCGGGGCGAGGATTTCGGTGTACCAGCCGCCGCCCGGCCACAGCTCCACCACCGTGTCGCCGGGCTTCACACCAAAGAAGGCGAGCGTTTCGGCAGGATGGCGATATTTGTCGCGCGCGAGGTTCGCCGGCGTCCGGGTAGGTGTCGCGACCGCCGCGGCGACGGCGTCGTGGCTCATATGGGCGCCATGGCCGGCGTGGGCGCCCTGCTGCATCGCGGCGGCGGGAACGGCGATCAGGGCGGCGGCACTTGCAACCATCAGTAACGAACGCATATGGGGCACCTCTCTCCAGGGGGAAGGCCCCTGTTTGCGAAGGGATGCGCGGCAATGCAAGTGTCGATGCTGTCGGTGGGGATCGGCGCCGCGATCCTGTTCGGCGTGGCCGAAGTCGCGAACTGGCGCCGCAACCATCGCCGCGACGTCGACAATGTCGGTTTCATGCCATGGCGCGGGATCGCGCTCGCCTCCGCGGCCGTCGCCCTGTTCGCGACGGTGTTCTGGCTGAGCGGCCGTTAGGACTTACAGGCAGGCCTCGAGATACGGCTGGTCGAAGCCGTATTGGCGGGCCTTTTCCAGCGTATAGGGGCGCAGGCCCATCGCGCGATATTCGCCGACGATCTTGCCGTCCTTGTCCTCGTCGAGATATTCGAACTTGAACAGTTCCTGCGTGACGATGACGTCGCCTTCCATGCCGATCACCTCGGTGACGTTGGTGACGCGACGCGAACCGTCGCGCAGGCGCTTGATCTGGACGATCAGGTCGACCGAATCGGCGATCTGTTTCGAGATCGCTTCCTTCGGGATCTTGATGTCGCCCATAAGCACCATGTTTTCCATGCGGCCGAGGCATTCGCGCGGGCTGTTGCTGTGGAGCGTACACATCGACCCGTCGTGACCCGTGTTCATCGCGGCGAGAAGGTCGAAACACTCCGCGCCGCGGACTTCGCCCATGATGATGCGGTCGGGACGCATACGCAGCGCGTTCTTGACGAGGTCGCCCATGTGGATCGCGCCATTGCCCTCGAGGTTCGCGGGCCGCGTTTCGAGCGGCAGCCAGTGCGGCTGCTGGAGGCGAAGTTCGGCGGCGTCCTCGATCGTCAGCACGCGCTCGCCGGGATCGATCATCTTGGAGAGGGCGTTGAGCATCGTCGTCTTGCCCGAACCCGTACCGCCCGAGATGACGATGTTGAAGCGGCTGGCGCCCGCGATTTTGAGCGCAGTGCACATCTTCTGACTCATCGCGCCCCATTGGCAGAGCATGTCGAGCGTGATCGGCTTGGCCGAGAATTTACGAATCGAGATCGCGGTGCCGCGAAGCGACAGCGGCGGGACGATCACGTTGACGCGGCTGCCGTCCTTGAAACGGGCGTCGGCGAGCGGCGTGGTCTGGTCGACGCGGCGGCCGACCATGTTGCAGATGCGCTGCGCGATCTGGAACAGATGCTGTTCGTCGCGGAACTGGATCGGCGCGATGACCAGCTGGCCCTTGCGCTCGATATAGGTCTGGTAGGGGCCGTTGACCATGATGTCGCTGATGTCGGGGTCAGCGAGCAACTCCTCCAGCGGACCGAAGCCGAGCAGCTCATCGACGAGCACTTTTTCGAGCGCGAACTGCTCGCGGCGATTGAGCGTGATGCGGAGTTCGGCGAGCACTTCGAGGATGATCGGGCGGAATTCCTCGGTCAGCTCGTCCTTCGA
>JALDYH010000340.1:0-3042 GCA_032154175.1 Sphingopyxis sp.
GCGGGATTTTCCTCGAGCCATTCGGTCATCCGGTCGGCCATCAGGCTTTCGAGCGGCTGGCGGACTTCGGACGAGACCAGCTTGTCCTTGGTCTGCGAGCTGAACTTCGGATCGGGCAGCTTGACCGAAACGATCGCGGTCAGTCCTTCGCGCATATCCTCGCCGGTCAGCGAGACCTTCTCCTTCTTCAGGATCCCCGACTTGTCGCCATAGCCGTTGAGCGTGCGCGTCAGCGCGGCGCGGAACGCGGCGAGATGCGTGCCGCCGTCGCGCTGCGGGATGTTGTTCGTGAAGCAGAGGACATTTTCATAATAGCTGTCGTTCCACTCGAGCGCGACGTCGATGCCGATGCCGTCGCGCTCGCTGCTGATCGCGATCGGATCGGGCAGCAGCGCATTCTTGTTGCGGTCCAGATAGCGGACGAACGCCCCGATACCGCCCTCGTAGAACAGGTCGTGGCTGACATGCTCGGCATGGCGGGCATCGACCAGCTTGATGCGCACGCCCGAGTTGAGGAAGGCGAGCTCGCGGTAGCGATGTTCGAGCTTTTCGAAATCGAATTCGAGGACATTCTTGAACGTCTCGGTCGACGCCTGAAAGGTCACGCGCGTACCCTTCTTGCCCGCAGGCGCGGGGCCGTTGACCTTGAGCGGGCCAACCGAATCGCCATGTTCGAAGCGCATCCAGTGCTCTTCGCCGTCGCGCCAGATCGTCAGTTCGAGCCATTCGCTGAGTGCGTTGACGACGCTGACGCCGACGCCGTGCAGGCCGCCTGATACCTTGTAGGCATTGTCGTCGCTGGTATTCTCGAACTTCCCGCCGGCGTGGAGCTGGGTCATGATGACCTCCGCCGCCGAAATGCCTTCTTCGGCGTGGATACCGGTCGGGATGCCGCGGCCATTGTCCTCGACGCTGACCGACCCGTCGCTGTTCAGCGTGATCAGCACGAGGTCGCAATGCCCCGCGAGCGCTTCGTCGATCGCGTTGTCCGAAACCTCGAACACCATGTGATGCAGACCCGACCCGTCGTCGGTGTCGCCGATATACATGCCGGGCCGCTTCCGCACCGCGTCGAGGCCCTTGAGAACCTTGATCGAATCGGCGCCATAGGCGTTGGTGTTGGGCTGGTTGGAAGCTGCGCTCGGCGCGATATTTTCAGGGGTGTCCGTCATATCGATTATATAGGGTCGAAGGCCGCAAAACCCAAGCGAAAATGCGGCTCTCGGTCCTGTCGCGACGAGCGTTGCGCGCACGCGCCGCGGCGGCTAGTTTCGGGGCATGAAACAATGTCTCGCTTTCCCCGCCGCCGTCCTTCTCAGCGCCGCGCTGGCCGCGTGCAGCCAGCCGGCGCCGCCGGCGGACAATGCCCCTGCCGTTGCGGGCGAACCCCTTGCCACGCGCGCGGTGATGATCGGCACCGAAGGGCCCAGCCTGCCCGCCTGTTCGAGCATCAGCCGCGTCAAGGCGGGCGGCACCGACGTCTATTGGGCGCCGAACGAGACCCGCGCGGTCAAGGCGAAGCTCGCCGGCGGCGCGAGCGTGTCGCTGTGCGAAGCGGCCGATAATGACGCCTGGTTCGGCGTCGTCTTCGCTGCACCCGGCACCGACCCCGACATGTGCGGCGTCGGCAAGTCGGTCCGGAACGTCCGCGAGTATCAGGGCCCCTGTCGCTGGGGCTGGATCAAGGGCGGAACGGTTCAGCTGGGCGGTTAAAGCCACATACGCAACGTTGCGGCCTCTCCACCACGGCTATACGCGGCGATCTCTCTCCCCACGGCGTCGCCGCAGGGAGGATTTTTACCGACAATCCTCGATCACACGGCCGATTTCGGACTGAACCGGCAGCGTCAGCGCGCCGCCGCCGGGCGTTTCCAGCGCAAAACGCCCGCGGCTGAAAGCGATGCGGTCGAGCCGGGGGTCGCGGTTCGTCAGGTTCGCGCTGCCGTCGTCGAAACGAATCTGGTCTGTCCCTGCGCTTGTCCGCAGGCTGACATTGCCCGCGAGCGCCGAGGTCATCCGGATGCCGCCGCCGCTGCACGCCATCGTCAGCAACGGGTTCGCGCTTCCGGTCGGCACAAAGGTCGCGGTCCGGCTGCCGGCGTCATAACGCCATGCACCGGCGTCGACCGCGCGGTCCTCCCAGCCTTTGGTCGGTGTCGGTAGTGGCGCCGGCGTCGGCGTCGGAGCGACCGGTTGCGGAGCCGGGGGCGGGGCTTCGGGCCTCGGGATCGCCGTACAACCGGCGACAACCAGCATCAGCGCGCCCGCGACACCATAACGAAAACCCGGCTGCCTGCTGATCATCTTTAAAATCCCTGCCAATCAATTACTTCGTCGAGCGGCGCGCGCGGTACCGCCCACCGGTTCACTGCCGCATCGGTGTCGGCATAGCCGATTGCGAGCCCGGTGAACAAAATCTGCCCGTCGTCCAGCGCCAGCGTGCGGCGGACCGTCGAGCCGTACATCGCCCAGCATTCCTGCGGACAACTGGCGAGGCCGTGCTCGACGAGCAGCAGCATCACCGATTGCAGCCACATGCCCATGTCCGACCATTGCGGAGGTCCCATGATGCGCGAACAATGGAGGAAAAGCATCACCGGTGCGCCGAAACCCCGGTAATTCTCCACGAATTGAGCGAGGCGCCCCGCCTTGTTCTCGCGCGGGATGCCGAGCGACGCATAAAGCGCCTCGCCGACGCCGAAGCGCCGGCCCTCCCAAGGTTCGGTCAGCCCCTTTGGGTAGATGTCATATTCGGGCTCATATCCTTCGCGCCCCATGGCGATTCGTCCCGCGACGGCGTCCTTCACCGCTTGCCACGGCTCGCCGGTCACCAGCGTCGCCTGCCACGGCTGGAGGTTTCCGCCCGACGGCGCGCGCTGCGCCGCCGCGAAAACATCCCTGAGCAACGCCGGGTCGACGGGCCGATCGGCGAAGGCGCGCACCGAACGGCGCCGGTGCAGGGCTTGGACTACGCTCGTTTCAGTCGCTGGCATATTTATCCTCTCGCCGCTTGCCGAACAGCAATTTGCGTTCGAGCCGGGC
>JALDYH010000341.1:0-3038 GCA_032154175.1 Sphingopyxis sp.
GGCGCGATCAACGGCATGCTCGCCAGCCTCGACCCGCATTCGGGCTATCTCGACGCGCGCGGCTTTTCGAACCTCAGGACCCAGACCGACGGCGAATATGGCGGGCTCGGCCTGTCGGTGACGATGGAAGACGGCGTCGTGAAGGTCATTGCCCCGACCGCCGACACCCCGGCCGACAAGGCGGGGATCAAGGCCGGCGACTATATCACCCACATCAACAAGGAACTGATCTTCGGCATGACGCTCGACGAGGCCGTCGAACAGATGCGCGGCCGGCCGGGTACCAAGATCGACATCACCGTCGTGCGCGAAGGGCAGGACAAGCCGATCGAGATGTCGTTGACGCGCGAGGTGATCGACCTGAAGCCGGTAAAATGGGAAGTCAGCGGCGATGTCGGCGTCCTTACCGTCACCAGCTTCTCGGCCGACGCGACGACCGACCTCAAGGCCGCGATGATGGCGGTCGAAAAATCGCTCGGCAAGAAACCGCGCGGCTGGATCCTCGACCTTCGCTCGAACCCCGGCGGATTGCTCGACGAAGCAGTCGGGATCAGCGACCTGTTCCTCGAACGCGGCGAAATCGTCTCGCAGCGCGGCCGCAAGAAGGGCGACATCGAACGTTATTTCGCCGAACCCGGCGATCTCGCCGGCGGCGCGCCGGTCGTCGTGCTGATCGACTCGGGCTCGGCTTCGGCCTCCGAAATCGTCGCGGGCGCGCTGCAGGACCAGCATCGCGCGGTCGTGATGGGCGAACGCAGCTTCGGCAAGGGTTCGGTGCAGACGGTGCTGCCGCTGACCGACACCACCGCGCTCCGCCTGACCACCGCGCGTTATTACACGCCGTCGGGCCGCAGCGTGCAGGAAGGCGGGATCGAGCCCGATATCCGCGTGCCGCAAATCTCCGATCCCGATTATGCCTCGCGGCCGAAATTCCGCGAGAGCGACCTGCGCCGCCACCTCGTCAACGAAAAGAAGGTCGATAACGGCCTGCTCGAAAAGGACGAGAAGGCCGATCCGCGCTTCACCGCGACCGCCGCCGAGCTGAAGGAAAAGGGCATCGAGGATTTCCAGCTCCATTATGCACTGCAGACGATCGGGCGGATCAACCCGGTCGCGCCGCGCATGGCGCAGGGCAGCAGGCCGGCAGCCAAGCCAGCGACCAAGCCCACCGCGCGCAACTAGGTAAGGGGCTGCCGACATGCTGAAATCGCGCCTCGCCGCGCCCGTCGTCGCGTTCCTCGCGCCGCTGCTGCTCTATGGCGGCGCGCTCGTGTCGCAGTACGGCTTTGGCCTCCACCCCTGCGAAATGTGTTACTGGCAGCGCTGGCCGCATCAGGCCGCGATCGTGCTGGCGTTGCTCGCGCTGCTGCTCCGCCGCAATGACAAGGCGATGCGTGCGCTCACGCTGCTCGCCGCGGTTGCGATCGCGATCAGCGGCGCGATCGGCATTTTCCACGCGGGGGTCGAATATGGCTTCTGGGAAGGCATCACGACCTGCGCGACCGGCGGCAGCGGTCCCGTATCGCTCGACGCGATCATGAACGCACCGCTGATCCGCTGCGATACCGCGCAGTGGACGCTCTTCGGCATCTCGCTCGCGGGTTTCAATGCGATCTTCTCGCTGGCCGCGGCCGCGTTCGTCTTGACCTTGCTGCGCGGCAAGACCACATCGGCGGCATGACGAACAAGCGCACCGCATCGATGATCCGCGTCGACCAGGCGGGCGAATATGGTGCGACGCGCATCTATGCCGGCCAGCTCGCGGTGATGGGCGACCGTCACCCGATGGCGCGCGAGATCGCGCATATGGCCGAGCAGGAAGAGCGGCACCGCAAATTCTTCGACGACATGATCGCAAGGCGCGGCGTGCGTCCGACTGCGCTCCAGCCCTTCTGGAACGTCGCGGGCTTCGCACTCGGCGCCGTGACCGCCGCAATGGGGCCGCGCGCCGCGATGGCGTGCACCGCCGCGGTCGAGACCGAAATCGACCGGCATTACAGCGACCAGCTCGATGAACTGGGCGACAGCGACCCCGAACTCAGCGCCGCGGTCGCCGATTTCCGCGCGGAAGAGCTGGAGCATAAGGAAGCCGCGCTCAAGGCGGGCGCCGAAAGCGCCCCCGGCTACCCGGTCCTCAGCCTCGCGATTCGCGCCGGTTGCCGTGCAGCCATCGCGCTGTCGAAACGTATCTGATACATGGAAGCCCTACACCGTTCATGACGGATGCAGGGTCGCGGTGGCAAGCCGCGCCAAAGTGAAGAAGGAAGATTCGATGACCCGCCTCCCCCTGTTCGCGCTGATCCTCGCCGGTAGCGCCGCCGCCCTGCCCGCCGCAGCGCAGCAACAGACGGTGGACGCCGAAAAAATCAATCAGGTCATCGTTTACGGCAACGACCAGTGCGAGCAGAGCAGCCCCGACGAAATCGTCGTCTGTAACCGCCTGCCCGAAACCGAACGCTATCGCGTCCCCGAAATGCTGCGCGGCAACCCGCTCGACGTGCGCAACGAAGCCTGGGCGAACAAGGTCGTCGCCGTCGAACGCGTCGGACGCTTCGGCACCGACAGTTGCTCCCCCACTGGTCTGGGCGGCTTTACCGGTTGCACCCAGGCTCTGGTCGCCGGTGCGAAGGCCGAGCGCCGGGCCGCGAACAAGACCGACTGGCAGGCGATGATCGCCGACGAACGCGCCAAACGCATCGCCGGTATCGATGCCGCGGCGGACGAGGTCGAAGCCGCCGTCGTTGCCGAAGAGCGCGCCCTCGCCGAGCGGCAGAAAGCCGCCGAGGAACTCGAGCGGCAGGCGAGCGGCCAGGCTCCGGCGCCGACGGCTCCCGATGAAGCCGACGGCGAACCTTTGCCCACCCCGCCGCAGCACTGATCCCCACTTTCCCGACGCCCCCCGCCAGCCCACTGGCGGCATATGCTACCAATTTTGCAGCATTTTTGCGGTTTGGCGCGATTTGGTTGCGAATCCGCGCCGAACCGAGTGCAAAAATTAACGAATCGCTGGCAAGCTGTCTTGACTTGGGAATTTTTGG
>JALDYH010000342.1:0-3031 GCA_032154175.1 Sphingopyxis sp.
ATTATATGGGCTGCTCGACCTTCTCGAACTTCACCGTGCTGCCCGAGATCGCGGTTGCGAAGATCCGCGAGGACGCGCCGTTCCAGTCGAGCTGTTATATCGGCTGCGGCGTCACCACCGGGGTCGGCGCGGTGGTCAACACGGCGAAGGTGCAGGCGGGTGAGAATGTCGTCGTCTTCGGCCTCGGTGGCATTGGGCTCAACGTCATTCAGGGCGCCAAAATGGTCGGCGCAGGCAAGATTATTGGCGTAGACCTCAATCCGGCGCGGGAAGCGTGGGGCCGACAATTCGGTATGACGCACTTCATCAATGCCAATAGCAAAAGCCGTGACGATCTCCTGTTTGAGATTTTGCAGATTACGGACGGCGGTGCCGACTACAGCTTCGATGCCACCGGCAACACCGAGGTGATGCGCACCGCATTGGAATGCTGCCACCGCGGCTGGGGCGAGAGCGTTATCATCGGCGTCGCCGAGGCGGGCAGGGAGATTTCGACGCGCCCATTCCAACTCGTCACGGGCAGGGTGTGGAAGGGCACCGCGTTCGGCGGCGCCAAAGGCCGCACCGATGTGCCGAAGATTGTCGACTGGTACATGAACGGCAAGATCGCGATCGACCCCATGATTACCCATGTCCTGACGCTCGAAGAGATCAACAAGGGCTTCAACCTGATGCACGCGGGCGAGAGCATCCGCAGCGTGGTGGTGTTTTAACGGATATTCAAAGGAGCATTCGAATGGCTGTGATCTCGGGTGATGGTGTCTTCTCGCATGTCTGTGTTGGCGTGAGCGATCTTTCCGCGTCGACCGCCTTCTTTGATGCGGCGCTTGCGCCTCTTGGGCTTAGGAATCTCGGCCCGTTTGGCGAAACGACCGTACTTTATGGCAAGGACAAACCTGCATTGCTCATACTCAAGCCGAGCAATGGTGAGGCCCCATCCAGCAACGGAGTAACGATCGGCTTTGCTGCTGCGAACCCTTCGGATGTCGATGCATTCCACTCGGCGGGCCTTGCAGCAGGGGGCGTCTGCGAAGGCAAGCCCGGTCCGCGGGGGCATCTCCCCGGAGCCTATGCTGCCTATCTTCGCGATCCTTCCGGTAACAAGATTTGCGCTTATACATTTGTCTGACCGCAGAGATGATGGACCGCTGGGTTGACCTGATCGAGCACAGGCAGAATCTCTTCTCGTCGAAGGCCATGGTGTTTCGAGGCGATGGCCGGTCACTGGCTGCATACAGCCGGCTGGATATTATTTCATTTGCTGTCGGATGGACGATTTTTGATGGTGCGCTCATTTTTTATCGGAAGCTGACAGAATGAACAGAATAGTCGTTACGGATCGAAGTGGCGTCGAGCGGATAGTGGAGGCAGGCGATGGTCTCACCTTGATGGAGGTAATACGCGACAGCGGGTTCGATGAATTGCTGGCGCTATGCGGTGGATGTTGTTCATGCGCGACCTGCCACGTCTATATTGAAGGGGCGGACGAGGGGGCTCTCGTTCCGCTTGGAGAGGATGAAGCCGATCTTCTTGAAAGTAGCGAACATCGCTTGCCGACTTCGCGGCTCTCCTGCCAAATTCCGATGAACGTGGTCCTCGATGGGATACGCGTACGTATCGCCCCCGAAGACTGACCACGGTGGCTTATCCGGACCTAGCGGGCGGCGGTGGCCATGCGTCGCGTATGCCTGTCGCTGGCTTCGCACCCGAACAGGCATCGTGATCAGAACGCATATTTCAGTATCACTCGTCCGTTGCGAGGCTCACCATAGACGAAGCCCGGGAACCAGACGTTGCCGCTGAAGAAGCGCTTGTCGAAGAGATTGTCGACATTCACCTGCAGCGACAGATCTTCGGTCAGGTCGTAGCGCGTCATGATATTGGCAATCGCGTAGGCGGGCTGGCCGATCCTTTCCTCAATGTTCGTGTCGGGATTGACGGCGGCCACCGGCGGGCGGCTTTCCCATTTGACCGCGCCGCCGAGGCTGAGCCCGGCGAGCGTCCCGGTGAAATCATAAGCGGTCGAGAAGTTGAACACCCGGCGCGGCTGGTGCGCGAGTACATGCGCGCCATCGGCATCCTTCGCGCTGTAATCGCTCCAGCCGGCGCTGATGTCCCATTGGGGGGTGATTTTTCCGACGATCTCCAGTTCATAGCCCTTGGCGACGGTTCCCTTCATGCCGCGATAGGCCTGAATCGGCGTGCCGGGGATCAGGCCATCTTCGATCGCCAGATTATCCTGTTCGATGCGATAGACCGAAAGCGTCGCCAGCAACTGGCCGTCGAGCAGCAGCGCCTTCACACCGGCTTCGTAATTCGTGCCCTCGAGCGGATCGATCAGGCGGTTGTTGCGGTCGCGCAGATCGCCCTGCGGCTTGAAGATATTGGTGTAGCTCGCATAGGCCGACAGATTGTCGGTGAGGTTGTAGACGAGTCCGACATAGGGTGTGATCTGGCCCTTGTACGACAAAGTGTAGGGCGAACTGTAAAGGCTCTCATGCTCGTTGCGCTTGTAATAGCTGAGGCGTCCGCCGCCGATGAGCTTCAGCCCGCTGATCAGGCCGATCCGCGTCGAGGCATAAACCGCCGCCTGCGTCGTGTTGCCGAACCCCGACATGTCATAGCGTTCGCCCCATTCGGGCTCGTCCAGCCGGCCGTCGAAGCTGTTGAAATCTTCGATCGGGTCGATCGAGATCGGATCGCGGTTCGTCCAGCCGCCGTTGACGCGGCTGGCCATTGCGCCAAACGCGAGGTCGTGCTGGCCGCCGAGCAGGGTGAAGCTGCCGCTCGCCTGGATGCTGCCGTGCCACTGTTCGGGAGCGGCCTTGTACCAATAGCCATAGGTGCTCACGCCGGCGCCGGTGACGCGTTCAGGCAAGCCGTCGAGCCACAGCAGCTTCGAATTTTCGAGCCCCTTGTGATAGCCGATATCGCCGCGAATTTCCCAGCTGTCGCCCAGTTCGTGCTTGAGCGTGGCGAAGGCCGAAATCTCGGTGGTGTTCCAGAGGCCCCAGTCGGCGCCCGTGGTCTT
>JALDYH010000102.1:0-13535 GCA_032154175.1 Sphingopyxis sp.
TCGGCCTGTCGGGCGGGATCGATTCGGCGATCTGCGCCGCGATCGCCGCCGATGCACTGGGTCCGGACAAGGTCTGGTGCGTGATGATGCCGAGCCGCTTCACCAGCCGGGAAAGCCTCGATGATGCGGCGGGTTGCGCCGAAATGATCGGCTGCAAGCTCGACACGATCCCGATCGTTCCCGCGGTCGAGGCGTTCGACGCGATGCTCGCGGGCAGTTTTGCCGATCGCGACGTCGATATCACCGAGGAAAATGTCCAGTCGCGTATCCGCGGGGTGACGCTGATGGCGCTCAGCAACAAATTCGGTCCGATGCTGCTGACCACAGGCAACAAGAGCGAAATGAGCGTCGGCTATGCGACCATCTATGGCGACATGGCGGGCGGCTATAATCCGCTGAAGGACGCGTACAAGATGACGGTGTTCGCGGTCGCGAAATGGCGCAACGAGAATGTGCCGCGTCTGTCGCGCAACCCGGTGACGCCGGTGATGCCCGATACAATCATCACCAAGCCGCCGAGCGCCGAGTTGCGTCCCGACCAGAAGGACGAGGACAGCCTGCCGCCGTATGTGGATCTCGACCGCATGCTCCACATGCTGGTCGAAGAGGAAGCGAGCGTCGACGATGTGGTCGCGCGTTACGGCTTCGACCGCGACGCGGTAGCGCGGATCGAGCGCCTCTTGATGCTCGCCGAGTACAAGCGCCGTCAGGCGCCGCCGGGGGTCAAGCTGTCGACGCGCAATTTCGGCCGGGACCGGCGCTATCCGATCACCCACGGCTTCCGGACCGCATAGCGCGCCGTGGCGAACTGGCTCACCGGTATCGGTTATGCGCTGTCGATCGTCAGCGTCGTCTTGCTTGCGTGGGTGGCGTGGCCCGCACCCGGCGAAAATCGCGGGCTGATAGGGGCGATTATTGCAGGATCGGTGCTCTCGGTGATCGGCATGGCGCTGCGCTGGGCCGCGCACATCGTCCAGAACCGCAAGATTCGCGAGGAGGCGGAGAACTGAGCCGGCTTTCGCGGCGGTGCAGCTTGGGGTCGCCACGGCGCCGCCAATGCGGCTATAGGCGCGCGCTATGACCGTCGTTACCCGCTTCGCCCCCTCGCCTACAGGCACCCTGCACGTCGGCAATGTCCGCACCGCGCTGCACAACTGGCTGTGGGCGCGCAAGCATGGCGGGCGCTTTCTGCTGCGGATCGACGACACCGACCTCGAACGGTCGAAAGAAGAATATGTCGACGCGATTCGTGCCGATCTGGCCTGGCTCGGTTTCGATGTCGACGGCGAGGAACGCCAGTCGGCACGCTTCGCGCTTTACGAAACCGAGTTTGCAAAGCTGAAGACGGCCGGGCGCGTCTATGCCTGCTACGAGACGCCCGAAGAACTCGATATCCGCCGCAAGATCCTGCTCTCGCGCGGTCTGCCCCCGGTTTACGAGCGTAAGCCCGCCGATGCACCGGTGCCCGAGGGCGTCGCCCCGCACTGGCGCTTCCGGCTCGATCATGATGCCGCGATCGAGTGGACCGACATGGTCCGCGGACCGCAGCATTTCGAACCGAAGACGATGTCCGACCCGGTGGTGCGCCGTGCCGACGGCAGCTGGCTCTATCTGCTGCCGAGCGTGATCGACGATATCGCGATGGGGATCACGCATGTCGTGCGCGGCGAGGATCATGTGTCGAACACCGCAACGCAGATCCAGATGTTCGCCGCGCTTGGCGCGACACCGCCTGCTTTTGCGCATGAGGCGCTGCTCGTCGGGACCGAGGGCAAATTGTCGAAGCGGCTGGGCTCGCTTGGGATGGCCAGCCTGCGCGAGGATGGCATCGAGCCGATCGCGCTGGTCGCGTTGCTCGCGCGATTGGGAACGAGCGATCCGGTCGAGCCGGTGACATCGCTGCAGCCGCTGATCGAGAGCATCGACTTCGCGCACTTCGGCCGCGCGCCCGCGCGCTTCGACGAGGCCGAACTGGCGCTGCTGGGGCAGAAGATATTGCACCACACCGATTATGCGGCGGTTGCCGATCGCCTCCCCACCGCGATCACCGAAGCCCGCTGGAACGCGATTCGCCCGAACTTGCTGAGAGTGGCCGAGGCAGGCGAGTGGGTGCCGGTGTTCGACGGCCCCTTCGTGGCGCCGGCGGTCGATGAAGCCGACCGCGCGGTGCTCGACGCGGCGGCACAGGTGGCGCCCGCGATCGATTGGGGCGCCGATCCCTGGCACGCGCTCACCGGTGCGGTGAAGGAGACAACCGGTGCGAAGGGCCGCGCGCTCTTCCTGCCGCTGCGCCGCGCGCTGACCGCTCGCGACCATGGCCCCGACATGGCCGAACTGTTGCCGTTGATCGACAAGGATCAAGCGGTGGCGCGACTCTCCGCCACCTGAACCGCCGCCACCGAATCATGCAAAGGCTTGCCTACCGTCACGCTTGACAAGATAAGTGATGATATAATATCACTTCATCCTGACTTGGCTGATAGCGACGGTCGGAACGCCGCGGGGCCCGGTCATTTAGGCAAGGAGAGATGCCATGACCCTGATACCCCTGATTTCGGCGATTATGGCCGCACCCGAGGCGACCACGGCGCCCGCCGGAGCGGCGATGCCGCTGTCCCGCAGCAGCTATGGGAGCGATAGTGGCCGCCACCCGGTCGCCGCGCTGTTTGCCGTTGGGCTGCCCGCCGCGCTGGTTGTCGCGGTCGCGCTGTCGCCGATGATCGTCCAGACACCGCCCGAATCCGAACGCCAGATCTGGGACCCGATAACGCTTGAGAAGCCCACGCCCCCCGAACCGCAGCCCGATGCCAAGCCACAGGAGCAGCAGACCAAAACCGTTATCGCGGCGACCGATTCGCCGTTGCCGCCGGTGAGTCAGGATCCGCCCGTTGGCCGGACCGACGAGTCCGATGTCGCGCTGGCTGGGACCGGCACGGGAACGACCGTGCCTCAAGTCATCGATCCGCCCGTGCAGCCCCCCAAGCTGGTGCTCGCGCGGCTCGATGAGCGCTACGCGGGCCTCTTCCAGCCCGATTATCCGGCACGCGCACAGCGCGAGGGGATCGAGGGCGTCGCGGTCGTCCGCGTGCTGATCGGTACCGACGGGCGGGTGAAGGCGGTGGAGCTCGTCAGCGCCGACGATCCGGCGTTTTTCGAGGCGACGAAGCGGCGGGCGCTGACCAAGTGGCGCTTCAAGGCGGCGACGCGCGGTGGGGTGCCCGAGGAAAGCTGGAAGGAAATGCGGGTTCGTTTCGAGATCAAGAACGCTTAGGGCCATAAACCCGCCCCCTCCCGGACGGGCGGCTGATGTGCCGCCCGTCCTTCCTTTCGCTTGACAGAAAGGCCGAATCCCGCCAAAGGCGCCCGGATATTGAGGGGCGGCGCGGCGTCGCGCGGCCCTTTCATGTTTTTCACACCAACGTCGGGGCCCTAGTCCCGCCGCATCCCTCGGACCTCCGGCGGATGTGCAGTTAATTCGAGGAACAGGGCCATGGCCAAGCCGACGACCGTCAAGATCAAGCTGGTGAGCACCGCCGACACGGGCTTTTTCTATGTCACGAAAAAGAACCCGCGCACGATGACCGAAAAAATGTCGGTGCGGAAGTACGACCCGCGTGTCCGCAAGCACGTCGAGTTCAAGGAAGCCAAGATCAAGTGATGCGTTTCCCGGTGCGCTAAGGCGCGCGGGGCAGGAACCATCCATCCCGGCGCAGGCCGGGAGCCAGGAGGGCGGCCGTTGCGCCGCCCTTTTTGTGTCCCCCCCTTTTGCGCCCGACGTCCTCCTACCCGTCGCGCAAGGGACGCCGTGCGATATCATTTTCGATGACGTTACGGATCGCGATCAGCGTCTTGAACGAATGGACCCCCTTGTCCTCGCCGAGTACGCGGCGCGTGAAGGCGTCATATTCTTCCATCGTCCCGACCTGAACCTTCAACAGGAAATCGTCGTCGCCGGTCACGTCCCACCCACCCGTGATTTCGGGATGGCGGACGATCTCGCGCGCAAAGCTGTCCATCGTCTGCGGCCCCGCCTGCTGCATCTGGACGAGGACGTGCATGGTCAGGGCCGACCCCGTCAGCGCGGGATTGACGACGGCTATATCGGCGACGATCACCTTTTCGTCACGCAGCCGCCGCAGACGGCGAAGCACCGCCGACAGCGACAGCCCCACTTTGTCCGCGAGGATGCGCGCGGGCTCAAGATTGTTCTGCCGAACCAGCTCCAGAAGGCGCCGGTCGAAATGATCGAGTTCGCCGATTTTTCGCATAATATCCCCAATAACGCTAAAATTGGTCGCACACACGGATAATTTTAGCGCCAATCGTTATCGTCCCCGGCGTAGAAAAGCGATGCCGCAGCGGTCCGGCCAGAGCCGCTCCCCCTCCCCGTTGCGGCCTTTCCAAGGAGACGAAAAATGACCCTGTCCCGTGAATCGAACCCGATCAGGCGTTTGTGGAATATCGTGATTGGAGCATCGGTCACCGCGGTGGCGATCCACTATGCGGCGCCATGGAGCGAAGCCGCCGTCGCGCACCCGTAAAGCGTCAGGCAAACACGCCCACACTTTCGATGAATTTGATCACCGAAATAGGTTTCGAGACATAGGCTTCGGCCCCGGCGGCGCGGATCTGTTCCTCGTCGCCCTTCCCGGCATAGGCGGTCACCGCCATGATCGGCACCGCGCGCAGCGTCAGGTCGGCCTTCATCTGACCGATCAGTTCGAGCCCGCTGACATGCGGCAGCTGGATATCCATGATGATGAGGTCGGGCGCGACTTCGCGCGCCCTGGCGAGCGCGTCGCGCCCGTCGCGCACCGGATGCGCGCTATAGCCATGGGCGTTGAGCAGGTCGCAGAAGAGGCGCAGGTTGAGCTCATTGTCTTCGACGACCAGGATGGTCTTGCCCATGTTGCTTATGTTCCCCACCTTGCGTGCGCGGCCCGTTTAGGCGAATCGGCCGCATGACACAATTGCATCGCGACGAAGGGATATGCGACTTGCACGATGGCGATGCCGCGCTGGCGCTCCGGGCGCTCGGCTGGATATTGAGCGACGAACCGCGCGCCGAGCGACTGCTCGGGCTGACCGGACTCGCGCCCGATGAATTGCGTGCCTCGCTCGGCGAGCAGGCGACGCTCGCGGCGATCCTGTCCTTCCTGACCGCCCATGAAAACGACCTTGTCGCCTGCGCCGATACGTTGCAGGTGCCGCCTGCCAGCATCGCCGCCGCAGCACATCGACTCGAAGGAACCACCGCATGAACCGCCCGCTCGTCATCACCGATTGCGACGAGGTGCTGATGCACATGGTTGTGCCCTTCGCCGAATGGGTCGACGCTGAACATGGCGTGATTTTCCGCATCGAGGATGCAAGCTTCGCGAACGCGCTGAAGCGCAAGGAATGCGGCACGCCGCTCGAGGCCGCCGAAGTGTGGCCCTTGCTCGACGGTTTTTTCCGCAGGGAGATGACGCGGCAATATCCGATCGCCGGCGCGCTCGCGGCGATGGCGGCGATCGGCACCGAGGCCGATATTGTCGTCCTCACCAACGTCGGTCCCGAGCACCAGCAGGCGCGGATCGAGCAGCTCGCGCTCCACGATTTCCACGCGCCCGTCATCGGCAGCCGCGGCGGCAAGGGCGAGCCGGTGCGCCGCCTGATCGAGGAATATAAGCCTTCGGTCGCGGTGTTCATCGACGACCTTGCCGGCCATCATCGGTCGGTTGCGCACGAGGCGCCCGACGTGTGGCGCCTCCACCTCGTCGGCGAACCCGCGATCGCTGACAAGATCGCACCATCGCCTGATGCCCACGCGCGAATCGACGATTGGAAGGAGGCGCAGCGCTGGATATTGGCGCGCCTCGCCGAAAACATCCCCGCCCCGGCCCCTGAACCGGTTTAATCAAGGAACGACCATGGATATCGCCGCCAAAATCGCCGAACTCGGCCTCGAACTCCCCAAGCCCGCCGCGCCGGTCGCCGCCTATGTGCCTGTCGTCGAGCATGGCGGCCTGCTCTATGTCAGCGGCCAGCTGCCGTTCCAGGACGGACAAGTCGTCACCGGCCGTCTTGGCGAGGACGTCGACGTTGCGGGCGGACAGGATGCCGCACAGCGCGTCGCGCTGATGCTCGTGGCGCAAATCGGGCAGGCGCTCGACGGCGACTGGTCGCGCATCGAGCGCGTCGTCAAGCTCGGCGTGTTCGTCAACAGCACCCCCGGTTTCACCGATCAGGCGAAGGTCGCCAATGGCGCGTCGGAACTGTTCGAGACGCTGTTCGGTGAAGCGGGCCGTCACGCGCGCGCCGCGGTCGGCGTCGCGGTGCTGCCGCTCGGTGCCGCGGTCGAGGCCGACGCGATCGTCGCGGTGCGCCCGGCGTAAGCCATGGCCGAGGCGGACCCGCCGGCACGTACGATATCGCTCGGTAGCGGCGTCGCCGCGATCGACGCGGCGGCGTGGGACGCGCTGCACGACGGCGGCAACCCTTTTGTCGGTCACGCCTTCCTGTCGCTGCTCGAAACGTCGGGCAGCGTCGGGCCGGGTACCGGCTGGCAGGCCGCACCTTTGCTCGTCGAGGATGCCGGCGGCGCGCTGGTGGCGGCCGCGCCCGCCTATCTCAAATCGCACAGCCAGGGCGAGTATGTCTTCGACCATGCCTGGGCCGATGCCTGGGCACGCGCGGGCGGCGACTATTATCCCAAGCTGCAGATCGCGGCACCCTTTACGCCGGTACCGGGACCGCGCCTGCTCTCGAACGACAGGGGCGATGCACTACTGCTGCTCCGCGCCGCCGAGGCGGTCGTGCGGCAGAACGGGTTGTCGTCCGCGCACGCCACTTTTGTGGCGCCCGAACAGATGTCCTTGTTCGAGGAAGCGGGCTGGCTCGTCCGCCGCGATATCCAGTTTCATTTTGCGAACGCGGGCTATCGCAGCTTCGACGATTTCCTCGGCACGCTGAATTCGGCCAAGCGCAAGCAGCTGCGCAAGGAACGGCAACGCGCGATCGAGGGTCTGCGGGTCGAGGAATTGACCGGCGATGCGATCCGCCCCGAACATTGGGATGCGATGTGGCTTTTCTATCAGGACACCGGCGCGCGCAAATGGGGGCATCCGTATCTGACGCGCGAAGCCTTCGACCTGATGGGCACGGCGATGGCGGAGCAGATCATCCTGCTGATCGCCTATGACGCGGAGGAGCGGCCGGTTGCGGGCGCGCTGCACTTCCTCGGCGCCGATACGCTCTATGGCCGCTATTGGGGATGTCTTGTCGAGACCCCCTATCTGCATTTCGAATTATGCTATTATCGCGCGATCGACATTGCGGTCGAACGCGGCTTGGCCCGCGTCGAGGCGGGCGCGCAGGGCGGGCACAAGCTCGCGCGCGGCTATGGTCCAGTCGCGACCTGGTCGGCGCATTTTATCGCCGATCAGGGCTTCCGCCGGGCAGTCGCGGATTACCTTGAACAGGAACGCCACGCCGAAGAAAGTGAAATGGAATGGCTGGAAGGGCATACGCCCTTCAAGCGGAAGGATTAGGCCGCGAAGCGGCGTGCGGCGGGACGGCGCGCCGTCTCGTCGAGCCAGGCGCGAGCTTGACGCTGCGCCTCGGCGATTTCGTCGCGGCTCATTTCGTCCGACAGGTCGGCGCGACATTGCTGGCCTTCGATATTGCCACCGAGCGCGGCCAGATTGAACCATTTATGTGCCTGAATCAGGTCGACATCGACCCCGCCGGTGCCGGTCGAAAATGCGATGCCGAGATCAAAATAAGCGTTGGCATCGCCGCGTGCGGCGTCGAGCAGACGGCTCTCGATCAGATATTGGGCAGACTTCAGACTGTTCGCCATGATAACCCCCTTTTGCCTCCACCCCACATGGAGACCTCGGGGCCCAAATTTGCGGTTTATGGTCAACAAAGCGTTAACGACGATCCGAATTTTTGTGGATATCGTCGAAATTCCACGAAAATCTGTGGGTTTCGACGTTGATCAACCAACCGCCAGATTGTCGATCAACCGCGTTTTTCCGATTCGCGCCGCCGCCAGAAGCCGCGCGGGCTGGCGCCAGGCGTCCAGCCTTTCGAGGCTGTCGGCATCGGCGAGCGCAACATAATCGATGCTGTCGAAGCCGCCCTTGACGATTGCGGCCTCGGCCTTCGCGAGCGCCGCAGCGACGTCGGCGCCGCCCGCGATCGCCTTGGCGGCCATATTCAAAGCATCGGGAAAGGCGGTAGCAGCCGCGCGCTGTTCCTTCGACAGATAAGCGTTGCGCGACGACAGCGCGAGCCCGTCGGTATCGCGCGCGATCGGCGCGCCCAAAATGTCGATCGCGAAATCGAGGTCGCGCGCCATGCGGCGGATGATCGCGAGCTGCTGCCAGTCCTTTTCGCCGAAGATCGCCACGTCGGGCCGCACCTGATTGAACAATTTGGCGACGACGGTCGCGACGCCGTCGAAATGGCCGGGGCGCGCGGCGCCGCAATAATCGGCGCCAAGTTCGGCGACCTCGATATGCGTGCTGTGCCCGCCGGGGTACATGACGCTGACATCGGGCGCCCAGAGCAGCCCCGTGCCTTCCTGCGCGAGCATCGCAGCGTCGCGCGCCTCGTCGCGCGGATAGGCGTCGAAATCTTCGTTCGGGCCGAATTGCGTCGGATTGACGAAGATCGACACGACGGCATGGTCGGCGACGCGCTTTGCCATACGCACGAGCGAGAGGTGACCGTCGTGCAGCGAGCCCATCGTCGGGACCAGCGCGACGCTCTTCCCTCCCTGCTTCAGTGCCGTAACGGCACGGTGCAGCATCGCGATGTCACGGATGATTTGCACGGTTGGTCGCCCTCCGATATTGGCGCGACTATATCACTTCGCGCGCCGGCCGCCCATGCCGCGCAAACAGGAAAATCGCAACGCCCCATGACGACCTCAGCGACGAAGCCCGCACCGCACCGCATCATCTTTGCCAATGAAAAGGGCGGGACGGGCAAATCGACTTGCGCCGTGCATTTCGCGGTCGCGCTGGCGAGCCAGGGCTGGCGCGTCGCGGGGATCGATCTCGACCCGCGCCAGCGCACCTTTCACCGCTATCTCGAAAATCGCGAACAGACGGCGAAGCGCCGCGAGATCGCGCTGCCGACCCCGCGTTTCGAGGTGTTCACCGGTTCGACAATCGAGGAACTCGACGATCAGGTCGCGCGCCTCTCCGAGGACGCCGATTATATCATCGCCGACACGCCGGGTCGCGACGATATCTTCGCGCGCCATCTGGCGACGAGCGCCGACACGCTCGTCACTCCGATCAACGACAGCTTCATCGATTTCGACCTGATCGGGCAGGTCGATCCCGAGACGTTTCAGGTTACCCGCCCCAGCTTCTATTCCGAACTGATCTGGGACACGCGCAAGACCCGCGCGAAGACCGACGGGCGCACGATCGACTGGATAATCCTGCGCAACCGCCTCCAGCATGTCGATGCGCATAATATGCGCCGCGTCGGCGAAGCGCTGACCCAATTGTCGCGCCGCGTCGGCTTTCGCGTCATCCCCGGGCTCGGCGAGCGCGTCATCTATCGCGAGCTTTTCCCGGCTGGCCTCACCCTGCTCGACAAGGCGCATCTCGGCGGCATGGGGATTGGCCACGTCGTCGCGCGGCAGGAACTCCGCGAGGCGATGGGCGGACTGAATCTTCCGGCGCGTGAGCGATTTCATCCGGACGGGGATCTGTTCGCCGCCGCCTGACCCTTTCTCTCCCCAAGAGGATCAAAGATGACGCACAATTTCCATCCGACGATGCTGCGCGAATATGACATCCGCGGCGTCGTCGGCGACACGCTGTCCGACGCCGACGGTTATGCCATCGGCCGCAGCTTTGCGACGCTGATCCGCCGCGCGGGCGGCAAACGCGTTGCCGTCGGTTATGACGGCCGCCTGTCGTCGCCGATGCTCGCCGACGCACTGATCGCCGGGATCAACGCCGCCGGGGTCGACGCGCTCAACGTCGGGCTCGGGCCGACGCCGATGCTCTATTATGCTGCGTCAACCGAGGATGTGGACGGCGGCATACAGATAACCGGCAGCCACAACCCCCCCGACTATAATGGCTTCAAATTTGTGATGCAGGGGCGCCCCTTCTACGGCGCCGACATCCTGGGGATCGGCAAAATGGCCGCCGCGGGCGACTGGGATAGCGGCGAGGGCACGTCGGAGAGCATCGATATCGTCGACGCCTATGTCGACCGGCTGGTCGAGGGTTTCGCCGGCGGCGCCTTCCGCATCGGCTGGGACGCCGGCAACGGCGCCGCGGGCACCGTCGTCGAGAAGCTGACCGCGCGCCTTCCCGGCGAGCACCATCTGCTGTTTACCGACATCGACGGCCATTTTCCGAACCACCATCCCGACCCCACCGAGGAAAAGAATCTCGCCGATCTCAGGAAGCTCGTCGCGGAGAAGAGCCTCGATTTCGGCGTCGCTTTCGATGGAGACGGCGATCGCATCGGCGCGATCGACGGCGAAGGCCGCGTGATCTGGGGTGACCAGTTGCTGCAAATCTATGCCGCCGCGGTGCTCAAGGACCTGCCCGGCGCGACCGTGATCGCCGATGTGAAGGCCAGCCAGGCGCTGTTCGACCGCGTCGCCGAGCTTGGCGGCAAGCCGCTGATGTGGAAGACCGGTCACAGCCTGATCAAGGCGAAGATGAAGGAAACCGGCAGCCCGCTGGCAGGCGAGATGAGCGGGCATATCTTCTTCGCCGACCGCTATTACGGGTATGACGACGCGCCCTATGCCGCGATCCGGCTGATCGAGGCGGCGACGAAGCTCGGGCAGAGCGTCACCGAACTGCGCGGCGACATGGCGCCGATGGTCAACACCCCCGAGATGCGCTTCCAGGTCGACGAGAGCCGCAAATTCGCCATTGTGGACGAAGTCCTCGACCGGCTGGACGCGGCGGGAGCGAAAGTCGACCGCACCGACGGCGCCCGCGTGCTCACCGACGACGGCTGGTGGCTGCTTCGCGCCTCGAATACACAGGACGTGCTCGTCGCGCGTGCCGAGGCGAAGGACGAGGCGGCGCTGGCGCGGCTGCTCGCGGCGATCGACGAACAGCTCGCGCTGTCAGGGATCGTCCGCGGGCCGCAGGCGGCGCACTAGGCGCCGTTGCTCTTGCCGGCTTCGTTGCCCTGCAAAAATCTTGCCAGATTGACGTTCGCCGCGTCGCTGGGGTAACGCCGCCGGGGAGTTAGAAACGGAACCGACTAACCTATGACCGACGACGAATCCAATGCGGGCACGCTGACCGAAGGTGATCATGGCGTCACCGAGCACAAGGCGCATGTCCGCGAGGATGCTGCCGCGGGCAACGGTCTCGCGGTCATCTCGATCGCCAAAAGCTATGACAAGCGCACCGTCCTCTCCGACGTCTCGCTGTCGGTCGGCAAAGGCGAGGTCGTGGGCCTGCTCGGCCCGAACGGCGCGGGCAAGACGACCTGCTTCTATTCGATCATGGGACTGGTGAAGCCCGACGCCGGGCGCATCATGCTCGACGGCGCCGACATCACCGCGCTGCCGATGTATCGCCGCGCGATCCTCGGGCTCGGTTACCTGCCGCAGGAAACCTCGATCTTTCGCGGCATGACGGTCGAACAGAATATCGGCGCAGTGCTCGAGCTCAGCGAACCCGACAAGGTTTCGCGCGAGCGACGGCTCGAGGAATTGCTCGATGAATTCGGCCTGACGCGGCTGCGCGATTCGGCGGCGATGGCGCTGTCAGGCGGCGAACGGCGCCGTGCCGAAATCGCGCGTGCGCTCGCAGCCAACCCGTCGATCATGCTGCTCGACGAACCCTTCGCCGGCATCGATCCGCTTTCGATCAGCGATATTCGCGATCTTGTCGCAGACCTCAAAACGCGCGGTATCGGCGTGCTGATCACAGACCATAATGTCCGCGAGACGCTCGACCTCGTCGATCGCGCCTGCATTATATACGACGGCAAGGTACTGCTTGCCGGCTCGCCGGCCGAACTCGTCGCCGATCCCGAGGTGCGCCGCCTCTATCTCGGCGAGGGTTTCTCTTTGTGAGCAGCTAACCCCTGATGGCGTTGGGTCCGCGCCTCGATCTCCGCCAGTCGCAATCGCTGGTGATGACGCCGCAGCTGCAGCAAGCGATCAAGCTGCTGGCACTGTCGAATCTCGAACTCGAGGCCTATCTGGCCGAAGCACTCGAGGGAAATCCACTGCTCGATGCGTCCTCGGCCGACTTCGACGGGAGCGCGGGTGGCGTGGAGAGCGGCGCCGATGGCGACACGCCTGTAACCGAGGCTGCGGCGCTCGACGCCGATCAGGCACTGGCCGCGGACGGCGGAACCGCGAACGATCTCGACGTCGATCTCGCAGCCGACAGCTTCCATCACGACAGCGCGAGCGACAATGTCGGCCTGTCGGGTGGGAGCGAGGATATCGATTTCGACAGCTTCGCCGAGCATGACGGCACGCTGCACGACCATCTGCTCGCACAGGTCGGAGAGCGCTTAGGCGGGATCGAAGCGATTGTCGCGGGGCAGCTCGTCGCGCTGATCGACGAGGCGGGCTATCTGCGTGCCAACCTTGCCGAACTTGCGGCTCAATTGGGCGTGCCGCTCGCGCTGCTCGAAGAGGTTCTCGGGATCATTCAGGGCTTCGACCCGTCAGGCGTCGGCGGGCGTGACCTCGCCGAATGTATCGCGATCCAGGCACGCGAGGCCGACCGCTACGATCCCGCAATGGCCACGATGATCGCGCATCTCGACCTCGTCGCCAAAGGCGCTTTCCCGCAATTGAAGCGCATCTGCGGCGTCGACGACGAGGATCTCGCCGACATGATTCGCGAGCTTCGCAGCTATGACCCGAAGCCGGGGCTGAAATTCGGCGGCGAAGGTGCACCGGCGGTGGTTCCCGACCTTTATATCCGCCAGACCGCGAAAGGCTGGGCCGTCGAGATCAACAGCGGCACCTTGCCGCGACTGCTCGTCAACCGTCGCTATTACACCGAGCTTGCACAGGGCGCGGCAGCGAAGAGCAAGGCATGGCTGTCCGAACAGCTTGCCGGCGCCAACTGGCTCGTGCGCGCGCTCGACCAACGCCAGCGCACGATCGTCAAGGTTGCGAGCGAGATCGTGAAACAGCAGGAAGGCTTTTTCCTGAACGGCGTCGCGCATATGCGCCCGCTTACGCTGCGCCAGGTCGCCGAGGCGATCGGCATGCACGAATCGACGGTCAGCCGCGTCACCAGCAACAAATATCTCTCCTGCCCGCGCGGGCTGTTCGAACTCAAATATTTCTTCTCGAGCGGCATTTCGGCCACCGAGGGCGAAGGCGCAGTATCGGCCGAAGCGGTGAAGAGCCGGATCAAGGCGATGATCGAGGCCGAAGATGCGAAGGCGATCCTCTCTGACGAGACGATCGCACAGAAGCTCTCGGCCGAGGGTCACGACATCGCGCGCCGCACCGTAGTCAAATATCGCGAGGCGATGGGCTATGGCTCGTCGGTGCAGCGGCGGCGGCAGAA
>JALDYH010000103.1:0-13393 GCA_032154175.1 Sphingopyxis sp.
CTTCGAGCGCGAGGAAGAGTTCGAACACTTCGTCGAGCACTTCGGCGGCGCGCGCATCGCTGCGGTCGATCTTGTTGACGACGACGATCGGCTTGAGGCCCAGCGCGAGCGCCTTGCCGGTCACGAACTTGGTCTGCGGCATCGGGCCTTCGGCCGCATCGACGAGCAGGATGACGCCGTCGACCATGCTGAGGATACGTTCGACTTCGCCGCCGAAGTCGGCGTGACCCGGGGTGTCGACGATGTTGATGCGCGTCAGATCGGCGCCTTCGCCCCACTCGACGCTGGTGCACTTCGCAAGGATGGTGATCCCGCGTTCCTTTTCGAGATCGTTCGAATCCATCGCGCGTTCTTCGACGCGCTGGTTGTCGCGAAAGGTGCCCGACTGGCGGAACAACTGGTCAACGAGGGTGGTCTTGCCATGATCGACGTGCGCGATGATGGCGATATTGCGCAAAGACATGCGGATAAGCCTTGATGTAAGGGGGCAGCGCCCGGAGCGCCGCGAGACGCCGCGCCCCTAACAGAAGTGGTGCTGCGGCGCAACATGATTGCCGAGATCGCGTTAGCGGGGCAGCGACTGCGCCAGATGCTTCACGTTATAAAGCGACCGGCCCTCGCCGCGCTGCAACCGCTTCGCGAGCCCGCCGTCGAAATTCCGCTCCCATTGTTCGAGTGCGACCCGCAGCCGGGCGAGGTCGGCCAGATCGCCGATCGCCTGCAATTCGCGCGAGGCGGCGAGCAGCGCGGCCCGGTCGCGCGCGAAGCCCGGCCCCGCATAGCGCTCGGCGATCAAACCCAGCTGGTGGCGTATCGCCGCGATCGCCAGCCCCGCGCCTCGCGGATCACGGTGATCGATCATCAACAGGGTTCCCGCCACGCCGTCGTCGATGGCGGCAAGCTGATCGTCCAGCCGCCGCGCGATCCTCTTGCCAGCCGGGCACGGCCGCACCGCGCGAACATAGGCACCAAGCGCATCGAGCATCGCCGGGGTCGGCTCCTGCCCTTCAAACTCCTCGACGATCAGATTGCGAATGAAGGCCTCCAGCATAGGCTCTTCGCGGTCGCGAGAAATCTTTCCGGGCATCGCGAGGTCGGGAATGACCACGGGATCGAAGCGGCCGTTGCCGCGTGCGGCGCTGAAAAAGCTGTTCGTGACGTCGGCCGTTCCCGGCTCAGCCGACACGCCAGCGAGCAGAAAATGCGGATTGTCGCGCCCGTTTATATGGCAGCTGGCACAGCTCAGCCCCGCCTTCGCCGCCTGTCCGCCGAGCAATGTCGGGGCACCGAACAACACGCGGCCGGCGGCGACACGGGTTTCGTCTTCCGAGGCAAGGCATGCCGCGGGTTGCTCCGACAACAAGGCCAGCCCGGCCCCCGGCGCGGTCCAGCGCAATTGTTCGAAAGCCGGCGGTGCGCCGCCCGGCGCCGCAGCGACGCCGAGGAGCAGCACGGCGAACGCGGTCAGCTTGCGGATGCGCGCCCCGCGACGATCCAGCGCTTGAGTTCATCCGCCTCGTGGCAACCGAAGCCGCAGATCGCCTCGAGCTTTGCAAGATGCGCCCTGGCCCCCGCCACGTCGCCACGTTCGAGCTTCAGTTCGCCATAATATTCGAGCGCGCCGCGATGCGCCGGCGCAATGGCGAGCGCCTCGCGATAATAGCCCTCGGCCCGATCGTAGCGCTTCAGCTTGCGGTTCGCGAATCCCAGATAGGTGAGCACATCGGGGTGCGGCCCCGCGGCCCACAGCGCTTCGTCGAGCCTTGCGATGGCCGCTTCATAGCGATGCTCGTTGATCAGGCCGACCGCGGCGACATAGGTCGCATCGAGTGTTTCGGCCGACGCCAGCCGCACCTCGGGCTCCACTGCATTTTGCGCTTGCGGCCCGGCGGCCACCGCCGCCTCGAGCTTGGCAATCGCATCGGTGAGCTTCGCCGAATCGGCGCAGCTTCCCGCGCATCCTTCCTGCATCGCTTTCAGCGCGCCGAGCTGTTCGTCGGCCTTTTCGGCCTTGCCCAGCTTCGCCTGCGCGATGCCGAGGTCGCGGCGCGCGTCGACCATCTTTTCGTCATAGCGCACTGCGGCCTCGAGCGGCTTCACCGCGCGCGAAAAATCGCCCTGCGCCATATAGCTCGCGCCGAGCAGATAATTGGCCTGCGGATTCTTCGGCACCGCCGACACGACTTTTTTGAACGCCTTTGCCGCCTCGTCATATTTGCCCGCGGCGAAGGCGTCGGCGCCCTTCTTGTAATCGACTGTCGGGTCGTACGCGCTCTGACTCGGCGGCGCGCTGCTTCCGCCTCCGCCGCTTCCCGCCGCGAAGGCGAGCGGCGCGACGAAGACCGCGCAGGCCGCGAGGATGGATAGTGATGATCGGTGCCGCATGACGAGTCTCTCCCTCAGTCCATACGGGCGGCAGTCTATCACAAGCGCGGGCCGCGCGGAACGGCGAAGCGACGATCAGATCATCGCGATCAGTCGCTCGATTTCCTGGCCGGCGGTGCGGGCGGCGCGGACGAGATTGGCATGGAAATCGCCCGCGCTGTCGCCATTTGCATCGTCGGTGACCGCCTTGATCGCCCCCCACGGCTTGCCTAGCCGCGCCCCGACCTGCGCCACCGCGCCGACCTCCATATCGACCAATGTCGCACCGAGGCTGGCGAGATCGGCCGCGGCATCGGGGCATGCGACAAAAGAGTCGCCGCTCGCGATCCGCGCATGCGGCAGACCGAGCCCCGGGTCAGGCATCGCCGCGAAATGCGCCTCGCCCGCCTTGCCGATCGGCCATTCGCCGGCGCGGTAACGGCGGAAGAGGCCGGGTTGATTAGCGCCATAATCATGCTGCAACGCCTCGGCGATCCACCATGCGCCCGGCGCCGCGCCGAGCGAGCCGCACGTGCCGGCCATCAGCAGCATGTCGGCGTCGCCCGCGAGCGCCCCGGCACAAAGCGCGGCGTTGACCTTGCCGAGCCCGCAGGTCGCGATGGCGAGGCTGTGGCCGGCGACCGCCAGCCGCCGTTCGGCGAACAGCCCGCCGACGCGTTCGCCGGCGCCGGGAAACAGCGCGTCCGCTTCTTCGGGCAACGCGGCGAGGATCAGGATATGGGCCATGGCGCCTCTCTATCGTCTCGCGCGGCCTTGCCAAGCGCGCGCTGCGACGCCATCGCTCGTATCAATGCTGTCTCGCATCTTCCCCGACCGCTTCGTCCCCGTGCTGTTCGCGACGATTCTGCTCGCGAGCCTGCTCCCGGTGCGCGGCGCGGCGGTGCCGATTGCTGGGGGCGTCTCCACAGCGGCCATCATCTTCCTCTTCTTCCTCAACGGCGTGCGCCTGCCACGCGAAGAAGTTCTGCACGGCATCCGCAACTGGAAGCTGCAAGGCAGCGCGCTCGCTTTCTGCTTCGGCGTCATGGCGCTGCTGGGCCTCGCCGCACAGGCGACGACCGCGCCGCTGCTCCCCGCGACGCTCGCGCTCGGCTTTCTCTTCCTCGGCATCCTGCCTTCGACCGTCCAGTCGGCGACGGCGGCGAGCAGCCTCGCAGGCGGCAATGTCGCGGCGAGTGTCGTCGCGGCAGCGCTGCTCAACCTCAGCGGAGTCGCGCTGTCGCCCATCCTGTTTGCGCTGCTCGCCGGCGCTGAAGGCGAGATCCACGGTGAAGCGGTGCTCCGCATCGTCTCGATCCTGCTCCTGCCCTTCGTCGCCGGTCAGCTCGTCCAGCGCTGGCTGCGCCCGTGGGTGCTCGCCCACCGCGGCCTTGCGACCTTCATGGACCGCACCGCGATCGCGGTCGCCGTCTATGTCGCCTTTTCGGCCGCGGTGGTCGCGGGAATCTGGCAACTGCTCGACGGGCGCGAGATCGGGATCGTCTGCACCGCCGTGGCGGCGCTGCTTGCGCTGTCCTTCGGCGGCGCGTGGGCGCTCGGCGGGCTCCTGAAACTCGCGCGGCCCGACCGCATCACGCTGCTTTTTTCGGGGGCCCAGAAGAGCATCGCGGTCGGCGCGCCGCTCGCCGCGACGCTTTTCCCGCCCGCCATCGCCGGCATGGTGCTGGTTCCGATCCTCGTCTATCATATGGCGCAACTGATCCTGTCCGCGTGGATCGCACCAGTACTTCGTGCGGACAGGGGTGTGGTGCTTGAATAACACAGGGCCGCATGCCATATAGGCGGCGGCCCGGGATCGTAACCCGGGGCTGGAAGGAAGACGAATGAGCGAACTCACCGCGACGGCAACCGCAACCGACGAGTTGAAGCTGACCCCGCCCGATCCCGTACCCGCGGTGTCGCCCGAAAAGGCGGCCGGCCTCGTCCCGCTGTCGACCGAGCAGAAATCGAAGCTGGAGGAACGCGTCGACGGGTTCATCGACGACCTTGTCGCGCAGGACGTCAATTCGCCCGCCTTCGGGCAGAAGGTCGATCAGATCACCAACATGGGCCGCAAGGAAATGCTGGAGGCGGCGAACCAGTCGAACCGCTTCCTCGATCGCCCGATCAAGGCGATGGACCGCGACACCGACATCGGCCAGAATCTGATCGAACTGCGCAACACCGTCGAACGGCTCGACCCGTCGGCGAACGGCAAGCTGCTGAACAAGCGCGGCTTCCTCGACAAGATTTTCGGCGGCAAGGTCGGCAATTATTTCGCCCAGTATCGCAGCGCACAGACGCATATCGGCGGCATCCTGACCGCGCTTGCCAATGGCAAGGACGAGCTGTTGATGGACAATGCCGCCATCGACGTCGAGCGCCGCAAGCTGTGGGAAGCGATGGGCAAGCTCGAACAGATGGTCCACATCGCGGGCACGCTCGACGCCAAGCTCGAGGCCAAGGCCACCGAACTCGACGGCGTCGACCCCGCGAAAGCCAAGGTGATCCGCGAGAATGCGCTTTTCTACGCGCGCCAGCGGACGCAGGATCTGCTGACGCAAATGGCGGTGACGGTGCAGGGCTACCTCGCGCTCGATCTCGTCAAGAAGAACAATGTCGAGCTGGTGAAGGGCGTCGACCGCGCCTCGACGACCACCGTCGGCGCATTGAAAACCGCGATCACCGTCGCGCAGGCGATGACGAACCAGAAGCTGGTGCTCGAACAGATTACCGCGCTGAACACCACCACCGCCAACATCATCGACGGCACGTCGAAGATGCTGAAGGACAATACCGCGCGCATCCACGAACAGGCGGCGTCGAGCACGATCCCGATGGAAACGCTCCAGCGCGCGTTCCAGAATATCTATGACACGATGGACGCAATCGACACCTTCAAGCTGAAGGCGCTCGACAGCATGAAGACGACGGTGAACACGCTGGAGGGCGAGGTCGCCAAGTCGAAGGGCTATATCGCGCGCGCCGAGGGCGCGAGCCAGGCGCAGGCGAGCGTCGGCGGCGCCGACAGCCCGCTCGCGTCGCTCGAAGGCTAAGGCAAACGATGAGCATGAGCGAAGTCGACAAGATCCGGATATCGGCCGCCTCCGCGATCGAGCGGTCGCGCGAGCGCCGCCGCCCGATCGGCACAAAGAGCGTCGCGCTGCGCCGCCAGCATCTTTACAAGAAGCTCGGCCGCGTGCTGATCGCGGGCGGCATCGTGCTGATCGGCGCCGCGGTGTTCGGCGCGCTGATCCAGCCGCTCGGCTTCACCGGGCTGCTCGCGCTGTTCATCCTGCTGATCGGGGTTGCGGTGCTGTTCGGCCGCTCGCCCTTCCCCGAACCGCGCCAGGCCGACCTGCCCAAGGCCGATTTGAAGCAGCTCGCCGGCCGCACCGAAATCTGGCTCGAAGCGCAGCGCCCGGCGCTCCCCGCTCCGGCGCGCCAGCTCGTCGACGGCATCGGCGTCCAGCTCGATCTGCTCGCGCCGCAGCTCCAGACGCTCGATGCGGCGAGCCCGGCCGCGGCGAATATCCGCAAGCTGGTCGGCGAGGATCTGCCCGAACTCGTCGCGGGCTATCAGCGCATTCCGGCGGGGCTGCGCTCCGAAGCGCATGCCGGCCGCACCCCGGACGAGACGCTGGTGGGCGGACTGAAGATGCTCGAAGGCGAGATCGGCAATGCCGCGCGGAGCCTTGCTGCCGGCGAACTCGACAAGCTCGCGACGCGCGAACGCTATCTCCAGCTCAAATATCAGGGGCTGGAGGGCGAGGACATCGCTTAGCCCTTCGTCCGCATCGCTTGCCAAGCCGCGCGCCCGCCGTCACATAGCAGTCGATGTTCGACCAGTTTTTTGCCCCCGGAAATGCCATTTTCAGCGCGGCCCTGCTGCTGATGCTGCTGATCGGCGCCGTACAGGCGGTGGGGCTTGCCGGCGATATCGATGCCGACGTGCACGCCGACACCCATGGCGATGTCGGAATTCCCGATACGCTTTTGGCATGGGCCGGAATCGGCCGCGTGCCTTTCCTGATGTGGCTGGTGATTTTCCTCGCATTGTTCGGCGCACTCGGACTCGGGCTGCAGCAATTGATGACCGCGCTCACCGGCGGACCGGGCACCAGCCTGCTGATGGTTCCGCTGACGACCGTCGCCGCGGTGCCGGTGACGGGCGCTGCCTCGCGCCTCGTTGCCCGCATTCTCCCGGGTCTCGAGACCACGGCCATCGAACGCGACGAATTGATCGGGCTTTATGCGGAGATCAGCATCGGTACCGCGCGCGTCGGCAATCCGGCCCGGGCGCGCGTCACCGACCGGCACGGACAGCCCCACCAGATCATGGTAGAGCCCGACAGCAGCGACCAGGTTTTCCAGACCGGCGAAAAGGTACTGCTGGTAAAAATCGAAGGCGATATCTTCAAAGCCTTCACCCGCGGCGATTTCTATTTACCCCGGCTCGACGGACTCTAATATCCGTTCGGGGCCTTCCAATCATGGAAGTGCGAATCGACAGCAACGGGTAGGTTCATGATTGAAATAGCCATTTACGCCGGCATCGGGCTTGCCGCGCTCCTGATACTGGGATTGATCGTCACGCGGCTTTATCATCGCGCGACCAAGGAAATTGCCTTTGTCCGCACGGGATTTCGTGGCGAACGCGTCATCATGAACGGCGGCGCGCTGGTTTTGCCGGTGCTGCACGAAACAATGCCGGTGAACATGAACACCGTCCGGCTCGCGGTCGAACGCAAGAATGTCGACGCGCTGATCACCCTCGACCGCCTCCGCATCGACGTGAAGGCCGAATTCTACGTCCGCGTCCGTCCCGATGCGGGATCGATCGCGATGGCCGCGCAGACGCTGGGCCTGCGTACGATGAATCCCGAGGCGCTCAAGGATCTGGTCGAGGGTAAGTTCGTCGATGCACTGCGCTCGGTCGCGGCGGGCATGACGATGAACCAGCTCCACGAACAGCGCGCCGACTTCGTCCAGAAGGTGCAGCAGGTGAGTTCGAACGACCTGTCGATGAACGGGCTGGAGCTTGAATCGGTGTCGCTGACCGGGCTCGACCAGACATCGATCGAGCATTTCAACGCCAACAATGCCTTCGACGCCGAAGGCCTGACCAAGCTGACCGAGCAGATCGAGCTGCGCAAGAAAGCGCGCAACGATATCGAGCAGGACACCCGCGTCCAGATCGAGACCAAGAATCTGGAGGCCGACAAGCGCAGCTTCGAAATTTCGCGCGACAATGAATTCGCGAAGCTGAGCCAGGAACGCGAGATCGAGATTCGCCGCGCCGAACAAGCCGCCGAAATCGCGCGCGAACAGGCGCAGCGCAATCAGGAAGCGGACAGCGCGCGCATTCAGGCGAAACAGCTCGTCGACGCCAAGCAGATCGAAGCCGACCGCGCGATCGAGGAAGCGCGGATCGCGCAGGAACAGGCGATCGAACTCGCGCGACAGGAACAGCAGATCCTGATCCAGAACAAGAGCCGCGAGGAAAGTCAGGCGCGCGGGGAGGCAGATGCCGCGCGTGCCGTCGCGGTCGCCGCCGAGGAACAGGTCGCGACCGCGCGCGACACCGAAGTTGCCGAGCGGTCGAAGCGCATCGAACTGATCGAAGCCTCGAAGGAGGCCGAGCGTGCCGCGATTTCGGTGAAGGTCGAGGCCGAGGCCGAGAAAGAGGCCGCGGCGAACCGCGCCGCCGCGCTGCGGCTGGAGGCCGAAGGCGAGGCCGAGGCCGAGAAGCTGCGCGCCGAGGCCGCGCGCATCCGCTTCGAGGTCGAGGCGGCCGGCCAGCGCGCGATCAACGAGGCCGCGAACCTGCTGTCCTCGGACCAGATCTCGCTTCAGACCAAGATGGCGCTGCTCAAGGTCCTGCCCGAAGTCGTGCGCGAGGCCGCCAAGCCGATGGAAGCGATCGATTCGATCAAGATCATCCAGGTCGACGGGATCAACCAGACGGGCGGCAGTGCCTCAAACGGCAGCGCCAACGGCGATGGCGGCAACCTCGCCAGCAACGCCGTGTCGGCGGCGCTGGCTTACCGCGCGCAAGCGCCGGTGATCGACAGCCTGATGAAGGAACTCGGCTTCGATGGCGGTTCGCTCGATACGCTGGTCAAGGGCGCGACCGAAGCCGGGCAATCGCCGCCGCCGCCGATTCCGGCGGCACCGCGCGCCCGCAAGTCGCGCCCGGCAGCGCCCGCCGCCCTCGAAGTCGAAGACAGCGAAGAGGACGCCTGAAGACGCGGGATGCGCTGGCGTCGGTCAGACCTGACGCCAGCGCTGCGTCCCGAACCAGAGCAGAAGGATGAGCAAAAGCGGGGGTGCGAGGCCCCAATGGCCGCTACCCGCCAGCGGCACGAGCAGCGGCGCCGACGACAACAGCCACAACGCCGCGAGCAAAGCGCCGATCGCCAGCGCCTCGAACGCGAAGCTGCGCCAAAAGCGCTTACGCGCGCGGGCATAAGCGGCCCGCGCATCGATCGCGCGCTCGACGCCAGCCGCAAAGCCGCGGTCACCCGGCCGGTCGGGCGGCGCAAACATCGCGACCAGCATCGCATCAGTGTCGTTCGGGGCCGTCATGCGTCCGTTCCTTCGCCGATCATCCTCTGCGCCTTGGCGCGTCCGCGCAAGACCAGCGATTTGAGCGTGCCGAGCGGAACATCCATGATCTCCGCCGCCTCGCCATGCGACCAGCCATGGCCGAAGCAGAGGGTAAGCGCGGCACGCTCCTGCGGTGACAGGGCGGCCAGCAGGCGGTCGGCATCGATTGCCGCATCGCTTGCCGGCCGCGGGTCGGTCGACGTCGCCGCATCATCGCCTCCGGCCAGTCCTTCGCGCCGTCTTGCGGTGCGTCGCTGGTCGAGGAATAGCCGCCAGCCGATCCCCGTGATCCACGCCGCATAGCTCCCCTGCCCCCGATAATCGCCCGCGCGCTGCCAGGCGCGGACAAAGGCTTCCTGCGCCAGATCGTCGGCATCGCACCCGGCGGCGCGAGACAGAAATGCGCGCAATCGCCCCTCGTGCCGCAGTACGAGGAGCTGGAAAGCGGCGCGATCTCCCCCGACGACACGCTGGTTGAGAGCCCGATCCTCGTCTGCGCGCGCGTCGTCACGCAGCGGCGCGCTCCTCGGCAGCCGCCGCCCGCGCGAGGCGGCGGCGGACAAGGAGGGCGATGCCGACAAAGGCGGGAAAGAGCGCGGCGCCGGCCGAAATGCGGATCAGTTGCTCATTTCCCTGGATCAGCCCGAAACCCGCCATCGCCAGCCCGATCGCAAGAAGCACCAGCGCGTTACGATCGTCGCCCGGCGTATCGGGGCTCTGGCCGCCGATATGCTCATAAGGCTTGTTGAGCTTGTCGATCAGCGGGCTGACCGCATCCGACTTCGCTTCGAGCGCGCGGCGAATCGAGCGGTGGAGCATCCACGCGTGAAGCAGCCGCGCGAGCAGGAAGAAGCCGACGACGAACAGTGCGACCATCGTGATATTTTCAAGCCAGCCGAAGAAATCGTTACTGACCGCGACCAGTTCGGTAGTCGGCGGCGGCGCGGGCATGAACGAAGCGATGTCGCGCGGGTCGATATAGGCCGCGACGTCCGCGGGGCTGATCGATGGCGCGCTCGTGACGGGCACCGTCACCGCAGCGGGCGGAACCGCGGGAGCGGCGGAGGTGGCGGCAGCGGCCGCGGCGGTTATCAGCTGGTCCATCGACTCTCTCCTTCATGCCGCTTCGGCATGGTGAAACCACAGGCGGCGGCTTCCGGCAAGGCGGGGATGATCTGCACCGGGGAGCACATATCAACCGCCGCGCGAAGCCGCCGCCCGGACCAGCGCAGCGGCCGATCATGGACTAGACGGCGCGAGGCGTGCCGGTGGATGCAAGGATGGAAGAATTTTTCGCGGCGAGGCTAAAGCCCTTCGCCGCCGGTCCAATGTGCGTTGACGAGGCGGCGGGCGAGCGCGCTTACCTGATTGCGGATATCGGGAACCGCCACGACTTCCCACAGGTCGCCGCGCGTCATCGGTCCGATCGCAAGGATATGCTCCGACGATTTGCCCGAGGCATCGACGACATGCCCCTCGCGGTCGATGTCGAGCCCAAGGCGCAGCGCGTCGGGACGGATGCGCCGTGCGCCGAGCAGGCGGCGCACCAGCGGGTCCGACGAGCGCAGCAGGTCGCCCTGCGGCCCGGTGCAATTGATCATCCGCGCCGTGCGCGTCGTCACCAGCCCGGCTTCGCCGCGCGGCAGCCACGCGACGGCCAGCGCATCGGGTTCGACCCCGACATGAGCGATTTTACCCGCGCGAAAATGCAATTGCCCCGACGCGACGAGCGCATCGATGCGATCGGCGACCTCGGGCGCCAGCCGGTGGCGATGGACATCCCAAAAGGGCCGCAGGTGGCGCAGGAAGCGCGCGCGCTTGTCGGCATCGGCGGCCGACCACATCATCTGGGTAATCGGCCGGATCGAATCGACGACGAGCCGCCAGTCGCGCGTCCGCGCCTCGTTTCGCGCCCAGCGCACCAGTTCGGAGAGGTCGGGCGCGGGTTTGGCGAGCACCGGCTTCGGGCGCGGCAGGCCATCGACATGGCGATGCGGGCGCAAGCCCCGGCGCGACAGCGCCGTGACCGGGCCTTCGTGGCCATGCGAAACGAGCCGCAGGATCACGTCGACGGCGGTCAGCCCGGTGCCGACGACGAGAACCGGTGCCTGCTTGTCCAGCCCCTCCTCGAACGCGCTCGCCCACGGATCGCCGATATAGCGATGCGACGGCAGATGGGCGCCCTCGACCGCGGGCGGGTCGTGCGGCGGCAGGTTGCCGATCGCGAGCACCGCGCGATCGGCCTCGATCAGCCCGCCGTTGACGAGCCCGAGGGTGACCTGCCCGCGCTTTTCCTCGATATCGAGCACCTCGTCGTCGACCAGCTTCAGCCGCCGTCCATATGTCTCCATCGCCGCGCGCAGCGTTTCGCGCAAATAGCGACCATAGGTGGCGCGCGTCACGAACGCCGCTTCGCAGCCGAGCCCGCGCGCCGCGAGCCAGTCGCAGAAATGGTCGGGCCGGTCGGCAAAGGCGCTCATATTACCCGCGCGGACGTTGAGCAGGTGTGCGGTTTCGGTGCTGCTGTACGCGACGCCGGCGCCCATGCGGTGCCGGTCGCGCTCGATCAGCAGCACCTCGACATCGGGCTGTTCGAGCAGGTTGATCGCGAGCAATGTTCCCGAGAAACCCGCGCCAACGATCGCGACGCGCGTCGCAGTGCGGAAGCGCGGTCGCGGCGAATGAAGCTGCGCCTCGATCATCCTCATCGGGTGACCACATCGCCCGACACGGTGACGCGTTCGAGCAGGCGATATTCGGGCCAATAGTCACCGACGGCATAATGCTGGGTCGAACGGTTGTCCCAGATGCCGATCGCATTGGGTGTCCAGCGAAAGCGGACCTGATATTCGGGCACCTTGATCCGGTCGAACAACAGGCGGAGCAGGCTGTCGCTCTCCTCCTCGCTCACCCCGACGATGCGGCTGGTGAAGGTGTAGTTGACGTAGAGGATCTTCTCGCCGGTTTCGGGATGCGCGCGCACCACCGGATGGCGCACCGGCGGAAAGTCGCGCGCGAGCTGGGCCTTTTTTTCTTCGGTCACGCGGCCGCCGAAGCTGCGCACGATGTCATGCTCGGCCTCGAGCCCCTCGATCCGGTCCTTCACCGCCTGCGGCAGCCCGGCCCAGGCGGCGGCGGTGTCGGCCCACATCGTGTCGCCGCCGAGCGGCGGCAGGTGCCGCGCGCGCAGGATAGACGCGATCGACGGTGTTCGGCGAAAGGTCACGTCGGTATGCCATTTGTTGTACGCCTGGAACGGCGCGAGCGTCTCGGCGGTCAGCTGCACCCCCTCGACGCCTTCGATCCTGAGGATTTCGGGATAGCCCTCGACCGAGGGGATGACCGGATGGCCTTCGAGTTCGCCAAAGAGGCGGCCAAGCCGGACATGGCTTTCGTGGCTGATGTCCTGATCGCGAAAGAAGATAACCTTGAAGCGCAGCCAGGCGGCGCGCAGCAGGCCGGCCTCTTCGGACGACAGCGGACGGTCGAGATCGAGCCCGCCGATTTCCGCCCCGATCGTCGGGGTCGCGGGCGAAATCGAAACGCCGAGCGATCGGGCGGCGTCGAACAGGTCGGGCACATGAAGCTGCGTAGCCATAAACGGTCCTTTCGGTCGGAAGCGGATCGGTCGACTCGGAATACGTCCCTGCCGAACGAAGATAACTCAACTCATTCAATTGACAAGAATCGATACGTCAAAATGCGCGAAAGATGAGACTGACCGCAAATCGTCTCCGGCAAGCAAAAGAGCCGACACGCCCGGGCGAATGGAACCCGGGCGTGTCGCAGAATGGGCCAGCGCAGTCACAGGAAGGATGAGAGAGCCAGAGGCGCCGGCCGGTTTCGATGAGGGGCTCGACGGTGCCCCCCGCGAGATCAACCCGTCATAGCCGGTCGCCGGGCGGAGTTTCCGCCATGCCAAAATGATGCGGGGCGGCGGGAGGGTATGCCGGGCCCGGTCGAGCCAGTCCCGCCCCCCACAGGGCGCGAGCGGCGCTACGCAATGATGCGGGATAACGGGCGAGGTCCGACAGATCGGATTGGGTAAGCAAGGGCATGATTCACCTCTTGTCGGCACGCGAGGCGCCGGGTGCAGAGTCGCGGCGCCTTCGCGGGAGAAGACGGGACGGAATGAAAAGCATATGCCGATGATTGATGCGCGGGCGCGGCTGGTTCACAGCCCGGCGGCGCCATCGGCGACGGTCTAGCTAATGATACTACACATGCGCATCGCAATACCCCTTCAGGGGGAACGCAATGCCTGGCGCTGTCGCCCGAGCATCACGCGCTTTAGCCGTTGGTAACGCGGAGCAAGCTGCTTTCCCGGTCAAAAGCCGCGGGTCGAGGGGAGAGCCGTCGTCCGTCTCGACCAGTGCCGGACAACCAAGTCAACTTAAACGATTGAATTTTGATTCGTCAA
>JALDYH010000013.1:0-55990 GCA_032154175.1 Sphingopyxis sp.
AGGCCGGTCCGCTCGGCAATCGATGCAGTTACGGCGTCGCGTTCGCGCGACGCGAGCTTGTCGATAAGCCCCGACGACAGGGTCAGCCGGTCGCCCGCGCGCGAGGCTAGGCCCTGCTTGACCAAATAGTGCGTCCGCTCCTCCATCGCCTGGCGGATTTCGAGCCCGAAGCCGTTGCCGCATGCGACCGGTTCGCGGGCGACGAGCTGGCGGTCGAGCCAAGTCGCACCGGGCGCGGTGACCTGCGAAGCGAGCGGCAGGTCCGAACGTGTCGCGAGCGACCTATGGGCGCGTCCCTTGCCATCCTCCCAGCTGCGCAACTCGACGATCGCGCCCGGCCTGGCGTCGCCGGTCATCTCCATGTCGTCGAAGCGGACATGATGGATGCGCCCGTCGGCGCCGTCGACGATCGCATAGGCGCTGCCAGCGAGTTCGTCATGCAGACCGCGCTCGACCAACCGGCCCACGATCGCGGTCTCGGGTGCGCCGCCGTGAAGCGCGAGCGCGGCGGGATCGAAGCGCCCCTCGCCGCGCGACAGCGCGCGGTGCATCGTCTTGATGATATCGCCGCGGACCGCGACCTCACGCAGCGCCTGCTCGGCGCCAGAACCGAGCAACCACAGGCCGGCGCCCTGCCGCTCGGCGAGACCCATCTGCTCGAGCCGCCCGGCGCGACCGACCAGCAGGCCGTGCATATGCCGGTCTTCGCCTGGCGCAGGCCGCAGATCGATAACGCCGCCCGCGTCGTCGGCGAGCCTTTGCAACTGGACGTCGAGACTCGTCCAGCGCTCGGCATCGACTTCGCGCGCGAGTTTACTTCGCACCTCGAGTTCGCTGCGCGGTCCGAGTTCGAGGGTCGCAAGCGCTTCGGCCCGTCCGCGAATGCCCGAGGCGATATAGCCGCGGTCGATGACGAGATCGGCGCCATCGTCGGCGACGCCGCGGATGAGGATATGGATATGCGGATTGTCGGTGTTCCAATGGTCGACCGCGACCCAGTCGAGGCGGGTCTGAAGATCGCGTGCCATGTCGGTCATCAGGTCGCGCGTGAAGACACGAAGGTCGCCGAGATCGGCGGCATCCTCCGGGCTGACGATCAGCCGGAAGTGGTGCCGGTCGTCCTCGCAGCGCGCGGCGAACGCATCATGATCGGCGGCGTTGCCGTCCGCATCGAACATGCTCGCGTCGCGTCCGTCGCGGGTCACGCCTTCCCGCTCGAGATAGGAGATATGGCGCGCCAGCGGCGCGGCGCGAAAGCGCGCGCCCTGGTGGCGAACGACGCGTGCCATGACAGTGACGCGCCGGGCGCCAGGCTGGCGCCGCATCGCCGCCATGGCGCGCCGGCCCCGTCCGTGCGTGCCGGTGCCGCCGCCGGCGCCGCGGCCAGGCCGCGACCGGGTATAGCCTGACCGGGCGGCGGCTTTGCGCACCTGTGCGGCGAGCCGCTTGCCCTTGCCTGCCGCCCCAGCCCCGCGATCGCGGCTCCGTCCCGGCCTGATCCGGAAATCCTGATCGTCACCGCGCATCGGGGGCGGTGCCATACAAAAAAGCTGCGGAAAACGGCGCGTTCGACGCGAAGATATGGCAGATTTCGGCTATGCCATACGCGCAAACCCGCAGGAAACCGACCATGACGCGCCAGAAGCTGGCTCGGCTTTTATCTTGCCCTCCCCAATTTCCCTTCCAGCAAGCAACCGTCGGCCCAGAACCGAACCCGCCGCAAACTCGAGCGACCCAGACGAGTGTCACCGGTCACGGCTAGCGGACAGGGGAATGAAAAGCGAAGCATCTGCAGCCCGGGCAGGCGCCGCCGTTCCCGGCGGGCTTGCAGGATGCGCGTCCGCGGACGGCAAATTCCGCTCCGCGAAAAGACCCGCGCCGCGCCATCCCGGCGCGGGAGAAGGCGTCAGCGGGGCAGCCGCGGCGCTGCCCGATGCGTGCAATTCGGGCGCGATCCTGGCGACATAGGCGATCGTCTCTGCGGGTAGGCCGCGGCGCCCGGATGCATAAGCATCGGCACGCCCCGGTCCCGCATTATAGGCGGCCAGCATCAGCCGAACGTCGCCGTAGCGATCCCACATCGCGCGCAGATAGGCTGCACCGGCGAGAATGTTGGCGCGCGGGTCGAACGGGTTCGAGCCGAGCCGATGGCGCGCGGTCAGCGATGCCCAGGTTCCGGGCATGATCTGCATCAGCCCCATCGCTCCGGCGTGCGAAACCGCCCCAGATTTGCCGCGACTTTCGGCATGCATCACGCGCCAGATCCACAGCTCCGGGATTCCGAAACGCTGTGCGGCTTCGGCAACTGGAGCGGCATAGGGATGGCGCGCCGGCTGCACCGCGGCAGCAGCGGGCGTGCAAGTCAGCGGCAATGGGGCCGCACCCACAACGACGCCGCAGGACAGGGCGAAGCGGAGTACCAAGCGATGGATCATCGCCGGGCGCGCGCGAAAGCGAAGTTCATTCGCCATCATCGCCGCGGATCCAGCTGAGCGAAAATTTGCGCTTGTCGGCGAGCCTTTGGACCAGATGGGCATACAGCGGAGCGCGGAGGCCCGGGTCGTCGATCATGATTTCGATATAGGAATGCCCCGCGAGCGTACGGTTCCAACCGGCGCCGATCTCGGCTTCGTTGGCAGGATTGCCGACGAGGACGCGCCAATCGGGATCGTCATCGCCACCAAAACTGGGCAAGCTGTCGAGCGTGATATGCGCTTGGAAGGCAACCGTCTCGATCATTCCCGAGAAGCCGTGCGCGGTGCTTCCGCTTAGCGTGCCGATGATCATCTTTCCGTCTCCCTCACATGCGGCATGGGTTCGTCAGAGGAGCCCGCGCCGCGCCAGCGAAGCGGCGCCGCGGAGTTCGAGCGGGTCAGGATCGGATGCGCGGTTCCGAGCAGGCCAGCCGCCGGCATCGGCCCGAAATAGCGGCCGTCGAGACTGTCTCGCGCGGCATTGACGAGGAAGAGTTGGTCGCGGCCGATGACTCGGCAACCAGCCCACATGGGGAGTGGGCGGTTCGCCCGATCGCGCGCCAGCGCGCGGGCGACTGCCACGCCGTCCACTGTGACGAAGACACCGGAACGGCAGATGAGTGCGCCCGGAAGGCCGGCGACCCGCTTCAACAGCGGCACGCCGCGCGGCAAATATCCGCGCTGCGCGAGGAATTCTCCGAGCGCGGGCGGCGGGGCGATGGCGACAAGGTCGCCCAGCTGCGGCGGCACGCCGACATCGACCCGGTAGAGCCCGGTCGGTGCACTGGCGCTCGCATTCCAGAGGAGGCGCGGTGCAGGCTTCAGCCACGCGACCGCGACGAACAGCGTCCCAAAAATCGTCGCCGCCGCTACCGTGGCGCGGAGAGCCCGGCGGTTCATGATTCCACCGCAAGGCGGCGAAGCCATGCCAAATGGCGGTCACGGGAATAGGGCCGGAACGGCAGCCCCGCGGCTATCCGGTTGCCGACATGGCGCCAATGATCGGGCGCCGCATCGCAGGCGTCGATGCCGACCGCCTCGACCGCATCGATCGCCCCAAGCGCCTTTTGCACTCTAGGCCACCCGTCGATCCGCGCGAGGATCTCCGCGCCGGGACGGACGAACGGCAGCGTCGCATAGGGCTCGCCAGACGCCACCGCGACGGCAATCGCGATGTTAGAATGGATCGTCCCGAAGTCGTTCGACGTCCAACGCACGAAAGCAAAGACGGCGCCGGGCCGGAACGCCGCGACGCGCGTGGTGCGGCTCAATATCCGCTCGGATGCCACACGGCCGAAGCGGATCCATTGCTCGTGGCGCCCCTCGATCCAAGTCATTTCGACCTCGGTGAGCGCAGCGTCGCGCGGCGACGGGAACGCGGCGGCGCTGCTCGTTGCTGTCGGTGGCGGGCGCAACGCCTGATCAAAATCGGCGCGGCGCATCAACCTCTTGCCTTCCGCGCCGGGTGCACGGTTCCGGTGCCGGGATCGGACGTCGACGAACGTCGGCCAAGTTCGACCCAGGCATCGAGCTCGTCGATCGCATAGACGACGCGACCGCCAAGCTTGCGATAGGCGGGCCCCGTTCCATAGCAGCGATGTTTTTCCAGCGTCCGGTGTGAGAGGCCGACCCGCTTCGCAGCGTCGGGGGTCGTCAGAAAACGCGGCGGGTGACCGAGGGTCATGGGGAGCTCCTTCCAGCAGCCGGACCGGACAACGCGGGCCGGCGGGCGATGTCGCGTGGTGGCGCGAAAGCGGGCGCGCGGGGGAGCGGCTGAATTGCGACGCTATTTTTGTCGCCCCGCCCGGCCTGCCAGCAGCGCGCGATACCCGTCCGCCGCCAGCCCCTCGGCTTCGCGAATCAGCCGCTGGGTTCGGCGCCGCTCTGGAGAGGCTTTCCATGCCGCGCCGCGGCCGACATCCAGGCGCGGATAGATCAGCCGGCGGGCGACCTCATGGCTGGTCACGTTCCGTTCGCTGCGGAGATCGAGAATCGACAGCAGCAGATCGAGGCGCTGCGACTGGTAGGATGTCGGCCGAGACACCGGCGACGCGGACGCACGTCCGTGAAGACATCGTGCAAGATCGGAGACGGCCTGAAGGCGCGCCTCGGTCAGGGTATCGCAAGGGATCAGGGCAGCCAGCGGAGCGGCCGCCGGATCGCAGCGCAGCCAGATACGGTGCATGATGTGGTCGTCGCCGAATATATAATGGTCGCCGCCCGGCCCGATCCAAGAACTATGGCGATGCGTCCAGCGAGCCGGATCGAAGCGCAGGTCAGCGGCAAACGTCGACGGCGCAGCGTCGAGGATCACGACATAGGGGCAAACCGCCGCCTCCCAGAAGGCTGGCGCGTCGAGCGCCGAAAGGAGGGGATCGACCGGGAAAGCAAAGGCCCCATCGCTGGGCCATAACCTCCTGCGACGCCGGATCGGCATGGCGATCCGGCATCACGCTTCGATAGTCGCGGCGATAGTGGGGGTTGCGGCGTAGAAACTCCTGGGCGTAGCCGGGAAAGTCGAGGCACGGTGGCCGTGTGCTTTCTGCCTTCTTCTCAACCGCCATAGCAGCCTCCGGTGGAGGCCGAACAGTTGGCGATATGACCGCGAGCGCCAATTCCAAGGCGGGGGGATTCCCTTCCCCATAAATGGGTATCCCGCCCGGCGCCTGCCGGGCGGGACCCTGCGGCTTAGTCGCCGCGGCGGGTCTGGCGGCTCCAGACCAGATCATGCTCGTCGCCTTCGCCTGCGAACAGCTGCGCGAAGATCGGGGCAGAGAAGCTCGGGTCGTCAAGCTTGACCGACAGATAAGCCCGCTTGTCCTGCGTCTGCTTTTCCCAAGCCGCGCCGACTTCGACGTCACCGATGAAAACGCGGTGGCTTGGCGCATTGCCGCTCGGGTCCTTTTCGGGCGCGATGCGAACCGATTTCGCCTGCACCGAGAGGGTGCTGATTTGACCCCGAAATTCTCCGGAGACTTTCTTGAACGTGCCGATCTTGGCCATGTCGCATTCCTTCCTTTGGCTCGGGCCGCACCATCGCGGCCTCGATGCGCATCGGTCGTCAGCGGGGGACCGGCGGTGCAGCCGCAGGCCCGCAGCGCAGCGGAGGACCGCGCCTTTCGTCTTTCTTGGTTCGCGAGGAACGGCGGCACGCAGGGGGAAGAAAGTCGAAGAGGCGCGGTTGCACCAAGCCGGGTCAGCGAAGCGGCGCGCTGACAGATGGCGCATGTCGAGAGGCCGTAATGGTGTGGCTCGGCGGACGGATGCGTTGCCGGTCGGCCGGGAAGCAAAGATGGGTCAGAGGCGGTCGATCGCCTGGCTGTGCAGCGCCTGAGGCTCGATCCCACCTCCCGGCGATAGGAGATCACGCCAACCGGCATAACCGGTGACGAAGGCGGTCAGGACGGACAAGCCGCGCTGCGTCCACGGATCGAGGTCGGCCAGCATCGCCAGCGCAGCCCCCGCCTGGAAGCCGGCAGCTGCAGCGGCGCCCACGAACGTCAGGATCACGCCAAGCCGGACGGCGAGCGGAGCCGAGCCACGCGCCAGGTGCCGGCCGAGGGCATGAACAGAGGCGCCCGCAAGCAACCCCGCTGCCAAAATGACGATCCAGCCGAAGCCGAGGTCCCGAAGTGTAAAAGCCAGACCAAGCCCTGCAAAGAGAGGGAGCGCGAGTATCGCACAGCGAAAGAGCAGCAGAAGGCAATAGAATGCGGCAACCGCGCCAAGGACCAGCATCAGGGTCATGACCGTCCTCCCATCGGACGCGCCCGCCACCACCTCCACAGCGCATTATGTATGCAAACCATAGCAGAAGCCGGATCGGGAGAGAACCCGAACCGGCCCCAATCTGGAACCAATTCCAAGAGCTTAGCGATTGAACGGGTCATATTCGCAGACGATCGTTTCGGGGTCGCCGTCGAATTCATCGAGCGGCATGACCGAATATCCGGCGCTCGTCTCGATGAGGATAATCACGGTCATCATGGTCCGGGCTAGGCTCCATCCGAGCGATTGGGCGGTGGAAAGCGGCATGGGATCAACTCCTGTCCTTGGGAGCGGGCCATTCCCGCTCGACAGGCGCCCCGCCGGACGGGGAGAGGCCGCAATCACCGCGCGCGAAGCCGCGGCCCGAGCGAAGCGTGGGGACCCTTCACGGGTTGATTGAAGGAGGCCTGGCCTCGGCCAAGGGATAGCGGCAATCGAGAGCGGGGATGGCCCGATCCCATGCGGCGGAGCCCCACGCCCCACTCGCCCCCCGGTTCGCCGCCGCGTTCCGGCCCTCTCGCTGACCTTTCATTTCACAGACCTGTCGACAGTCTGCCGTTCGCAACACGCGCGGCGCTCGTCATCCGCAGCACGCCAATCGCCGAAGCAGAAGACAATCCGCGCGGGTCCGGAAACCCAAACTCGGCAGCACAAAAAATGCAAACGGCGGCCCAGAAGACCACCTTCCCTTCGTTAAAATCAATCGGCTCCGCCCGAAGGCGGGGCCGGGGAGCCCGTCAGGCCGGCGGGTTCCAAATGATGACCTTCTTCATCGGGTCGTCGCCGGGGGCGTTGGCGACATTGCCGTAGATGGTCCCGAATTCGGGGGCCGACATCGTCACCGACACATATTCGGCGCCGTTGTTCTGCGAGAAGCGCTTCCAGCCGGCACCAAGTTCGAATCCGTTCTTGCGGCTGATGATGCGATAGTCGGGTTCGTTGTCCTTGGTCTTGCGACCGTTCGGAACGATAGCGATCGGCGCGGTGACGTTGAGAGTGGCCAGCGTGCCTTCGAAGCTGCCGTCGGATTTGACGTTGAGATTGGCGATGGTGGGCATGGATTTTCTCCTTCGGTTGCTCGGGGGACATCCCCGATGGCGCCAGAAGAAGGGACCGCGAGCTGCCGTCACCGAGCGGCACGCGAGGGGGAACCCCCGCATGGGGTTGACGGCCAGAGGCGAGCCGGGCCCGCAGAAAGGCGACTTGAAGGGGTGGCCGTGAGCTACGGAGACAAAGCCGCCGCCACGCCGAGTCACCGATCCGAACGAGGCTTTATAGCCACCTCACCCTACCGACGCGCATGATTCAGTCCGATCAGTCGCAGTGATGCGAACCCAAATATTTGTCCCAGCGCGCGGTGAGACCGCTTCGGATCATGGCGCAGGAAATATCGCCGGAACGGGGCGAGGTGCAGAAAGCGGCGGTACGGGTGCCGCCGGCCCCGCCGCGTGAGACGCAGCGCAGAGCCGGACCGCGAACGAGAATATGTCCCGTCCGGTTCCGACCTTGCGGCTCACCAAGCAAGCCGACGAGATGATCACGCGCCGCGACCGCATCGGCGTCAGGACAGGGATGTCCCGGACTACAGCTACCGTCCATTTCGCGCGCGGCAACCCCGGAAAGGCGGACATGAGGGCCTTCCGCGCACCAGATCGGCCCGTCGCCATCCCAGACCGCGACAGGGGTGCAAGTGAAGGATTGGCCGGCCGGAACGACCGAGGCGAGCAGGAACAGACTGAACAGCATGAGCCGGTCCGTAATGCGGACGATTGATCGATTCAAACGCCATAACGATCCCAAAGCGTCAAAGAACTGCGCGGAGCGCGCAACGAAGAATGCGCTCTTGGCGAGGCCGCAGCCGGACGGCGTGCGCGCGGGCCTGTGGGCCAGCCGCCGTCCGGCAAGGATACCGAGCCAAGTGCGCTGCGCGGCTTAAGATAACGCGCGGCCCCTGGCGTCGCCTGCCGGCGCCAGAGCACGCCCATTCCGCCGCGCTCGATCTATTTGCGGCGAAGTGCGAAGTTCAGATTTTGTGACGAATGACGTGCCGCGGCTCGCCGCAAAGGCTGCAGGGCTCTCTAAGCCGCTCAAATCCTCCGACACCGGCAGCAGCGCCGGTGGCAACGCTTGCCTGTGCAACCGAGGATAGGTCGAGCCGGTCTGTGATGCATTCATCGCAAAGAGGCGCCCCATCCATTCGCCGGACGAGCGCCTCGACACGTTCCGCGATGGTTGAGCGTTTAGCCATTGCGTGGCTGTAGAGAGGGTTCGAGATTCTGGAAAGTCACCGATTTCCGGGCATGACTTTCTAACCGATTTGGGATCGCGAGAAATACCGCACTCCCGCCAGATCCGTTTTGGGGTTCTGTGCTATTCTCCCGACATGACGCCCGGCCTAGAACGAGTCGCCCGCGCACTTTGCGATTTGGATGCAAATCCGCCCGATGCGACGATGGGCGGCAAGCCGCTTTGGCAAGACTATCTTCCGGAGGCCCGGGCCGCGATCATGGCTCTTCGAGAACCCGACATGACGATGATCGGCGCCGCCGCGCTAAAGGTCGGTCACATTGGCAAAGATGAAGTCGGAAGAATTTATCGAGCCATGATCGATGCCGCTTTGGTCGACTGACCGCCGGCCGTAGGCAAACGAAGCAGTGGGAATAAGCAGAACTGGCCGATAGCGGTCGGGCAGGTTTCCACCAGCCGCAACAAGAAGCGGACGTCACGCTCCCTTCTCTCTTGCCCTCGACAACTGACGGCTCCGCGTGCTTCACTGACCCGCATCCATGACAATGATATGCAAGGGGCCTGCCAATGCGGTTGCTACTTCTGACTGCTGCCCTCTTGCCAATATGTGCGTTTGCGAAGTCGGACCGTGAACCGATCATCGACATGCATCTCCATGCCCGCGCTGCGGACTATGCCGGTGCAAATCCGCCGCCGATGTGCGCGCCATTCGACGTCATGCCAAGGTCGGACAACTCGAAGGGCGTGTACGAGGGCATGACGTTTGATCGTCCACCATGTGCGAACCCGATCCATCCCGCGACCACCGACGAACAGGTCATGCGCGACACGATTGCGGCGATGAAGCGGCTGAACATCATCGGCGTTGTCAGCGGCGAGCCGGAGGTGGTGAGCAGGTGGGCCGAGGCCGCACCTATGCGGATCATAAAGGCCGTCGACTACCGGCTGCCGGGAACAAAAGGATCGGATCATGTCGGCGTGCGGTCGATCGACCAGCTGCGTGCCCTCCACGCTCAGGGAAAATTGCGCATCATCGGCGAGATCATGGCGCAATATGAGGGGGTTTCGCCGGACGATCCGCGGCTGGAGCCGATATGGGCGCTCGCGGAAGAACTAGACGTTCCGGTCGCGATCCATCTTGGTCCGGGCGAACCCGGTCAACCCTATTCAAACGGCGGATATCGCGCCGCGCTCGGCGATCCGCTGCTCCTGGAGCCGGTACTGATTCGGCACCCCCGATTGCGCGTGTCTGTGATGCACGCGGGTTATCCCATGGCCGAAAAGATGCGCGCGCTCCTGTTCAGCTATCCGCAGGTCTATGTCGACATCGGTTCGATCGTCTACACGGAGCCCGGCCCGGCCTTTTATGACTTCCTGCGCGAACTCGTCGAAGCGGGATATGGCGATCGGATCATGTTCGGCTCCGACCAAATGATCTGGCCTAACGTCATCGACGCGTCGGTTCGCGCGATCGAAGACGCTCCCTTCCTCGACGACCGGGAGAAAAGAAACATCTTCTACAATAACGCGGCACGATTTCTCCGACTGACCAGTGAGGAGATCGCCGAGCACCATAGGCCCTGATCTGGCCGTCAGGAGACTGTCGGCTTTTAAACCAAAATTGGCAGAAGCGGACATCCGCAAACTGCTTGATCATTTCCGTGCGCACAAAGATTTGCTGGGTTCATAATCTGGACGATAATCCCGAGCTTCTTTTCTCGCTCCTTGGCGGGACCACAGCGCTGATGGGCGATATGCGCGCTTGTCATTATAACCTTCTGGATAACCTTCTGGCCGCCATCCCGGAACTGAGTCCAGCAAAGACCCGCATAACGCACGATTTTCTGTCTCTCAGACAAAAAAACACGATGCAGAATGAAGAGGCGTTGTCCGAAAAATATATCGCTATGCTCGAGGAGCATCTCTAGGTCATTGGCGAAGAACAAATTTCGTATGGGCTAGCGGCGAAGGGGTTAGGCCATTGGTTACGGCCCGCAAGGATTGGAACAGCTTAATCCGGTCGGTTCGCCGAGGGCGCGCCCCGGCCGCTCGTTTTTTCAAACCAGTTTGCGTGATCGCTGCAGTCGATCTCGCTGACCGGGGCAAATTGGAAAGCGATCTGCTCCATTCAGAACTGATTGTTCGGCAATTCGCCGAATATGTCGAGCCCATCTTCCCAGAACGCGCGGCGAGCGGTTGGCAACCTTTGTGGTTTCTTTCGAACGACGGGCTGTGGACCTTCTACAAAAAGGGAAAGCCACTCGACCGGGTCTCCTTTGAAAATGGAATGCCCCGCACCAAGAAGAAGCTGTTCGAACGGATCGATATTCAAGCGATCACGCCAACCTACAAAACGCTGTGGGAGTCACCCGAGGCTCGCAAGGAACTGCGTGATGAGATGCTGCTGATGCTTGGCAGCGATGCCGAATGCCATGCGTTGGTGGCACCGCTGCTCGATCCGGCGCGTTTCCATTCGCCCGAGCAATGGCCAAACGAGGCCGAGGTCGACGCCTATCTGGAGGCCATCCGCGGACAATATAATTTGTTTGGGAGTCAGCAGGTCGTTGAATTAGCGCCTGAAGCTCTCACCCGAGCAAATGCTTGCGATGCTTTGGCAGCTTTTGACGTTGATGCGCTTCCAGCGGCAACGCCGGTCGGCCCAGAATTGGTGGCGACAGGCACCGCACCCATTACATTAGAGCGCACACCGGCCAATGTCAGCGCGATCCAACGTGAACTTTACTTTCTCGTCCGCGAGAAGTGCAGCGTCTTTCTCAAGGTTCTGCCGTCCACAAGCAATCGGGCTGCGCAGCTTCGACGCCCGGTAAATCGATTTGCAGCCGCGTTGCAGCCTGAGCCAGAGAAGGCTCAATGTCATATCATCTGGTCGCACGGTAATACGCTTCGCCGTTTGAACGACGCCGATATTCGGGCCCGAAGCAGCGCGAATCCAGATATTGTTCCGTTGCCCGAAGACATTGGTGAGCTTTTGAGCGATCTCGTTGAACAGTTTAACGTATATGCGCTGCATGAGCCGTTACTGCGAACGCTCGACAATGCCCGCATCGGTCCGACGGGGCGGGCTGAACTCATCGAACGCTTCGAGGCTGGGCGCAAGATTCTCGAGGCGGCGGAGCGGGCATCGAACATTTGGGAACCTCAGGCTGCCGAAGTCTTGTCGACAGCAACCATCACGGCCGAGCGAGCGCTGGAAACGAGCGGCTTGAACGCAGACCAAGCCATTGCCAACTCGGTTGAAATGCAACGAAATGGTGCGCGCGCGATTCTCCTTAGCGCTGTCATGGAATTCAAAAACTGGTTCAAAAAAACAAAGGGCGCACGGAAAAGTCTGGCTGAGGGAGCTTTCAAGGAGGCCGGCGCGGAGGCGATCAGGCAGCTTAAATTTGTGCAGTTCGTCAATGGTGCCGCGAGGCTTCTCCGCGAACTATGGAAAGGCCATGATAGTTCGAGCATCGTTGAGAAGGTGATCGAATGGATCCGTAACGTCGGAACGTAATATCGCGACCACGATCCGCATCTACGCGACTGAAGTCGGCGGTGAACCAGTCAGTCCCTTCGCATCCGCTTTACAGGCGATCACACGGTAATTGCCGATTTGGCCGGAAATCGACTTGCACAACCTTTGCATCGATTCCAAGTCCAACGCGAGCTGGTGTAACTCAGCGCGCGGGAGAACGAATGGATAGCTTTAGCATCGGCCATGATCGGTGGACATTCGCGCAGCCGTCGCGGGATTTCAGGGGCTCCGGCCGACAAGAACGCTGCCCACAAAATAGAGGCTTATCATGAAATATGCCGATCGTTGCCAGGAGCAGGACGCATGACTATGTCAGCGGATGGTCCGGAAAATTATGACGGCTATGGCCGACTGATAGCCGAGATCAAAAGGCGACTGGATGCGCCGCGCAGCCACCCGACCTACCTCGTCTATTTCGTTGGCAGTTTCCTGTTCTTTGCGGCGCTGGGGATCTGGCTGGAGCTCCTCAAGCTGGTCGGAGGAAGTGGAGAGACCGATTGGTCGCCCCTGCGAACCGCCATTGCTACTTATTTCCCTGCCATATTCGGCTCTGTCGCGATGCAATTGGCGATATCGGACACGCTCAGAAGCCTGCGCGCCTTGGGTCAGATATTCTACTTCATCTTCTTTCTCATGGCCTTGATCCTGATATTTTTCGCGGACCTTCCTGACGGGGTTGCGATTTTGGTCGGGCTTTTGGCGAGCGTCGTTGCGCTCATATGGTGGTGGATCGTCAATGCCGATGAAGCCGCATTGAAGGATGATTTCCCCCCTGTCGCCGCGGTCGGTGGCGAGCCGCTCGAAACGCCGCTCCTTGGCGACGACCAACTCGCTGGATTCGAGAATTGAGGTGACGGTGATGATCAAATTTCCTTATGAAGCGCCCACCATCCTGGTCGAACAACCGCTTGGCTCCTTCTACATCACAAAGCTGCCGGCCCGACTTTTGCTTGAGGTCGCCTTCAGCGATGTACTGAAGGCTTTGGCAACCGACGACGCCGAGCAGCCTTACATTCTGGATGGAAATCAGCGCGAGCTCAGGGGACCCAGACTGACGCAGATCGGCGCATACATCGACCGCGACGATTCAGCCTTCCCCAACGCAATCATTTTGGCCGCCAATATCCGTCCCGAAGACGGTTTGATTGAGGAGGCACCAGCGGGCGACACCGACCGCGCGTCTCTCCCGGGGGCCAGCGACGCCGAGGTCGCGATGGCCCAGAAGAAGGGGAAGAAAGTCGATCGGCGCTGGACGATTGTCGAAAAAGCCGATGGCTGTTCGGTGCTGCGAATCCCGACCGCAGATAAGCTTGCCGCGGTGGTCGATGGGCAGCATCGCCTTTACGGATTTACCTACTCCAAGGAAATTGATCGGCTCGACATGGACTTGAGCTGTGCCATCTATATGGATCTGCCGAAGCCATTTCAGGCCCAGCTTTTTGCAACGATCAACTCAAACCAGAAGCCCGTCGACAAGAGCCTGACCTACGAGCTTTTCGGTTATAATATCGAGGATGAGCCGGCTGAATATTGGGCTCCAGACAAGCTCGCAGTGTTTCTGACACGACGACTGGGCGCCGATGAGAAATCGCCCCTCAACAAGCGTATTTCGATCGCGCCGCGAAAGGACGACAAACTCGTCGCACGACAGAAGGCGGCGGACTGGCGCGTTTCGACGGCCGTAGTGGTCGACGGCATCATGCGGCTGGTCACGAGCAATCCGAAAAGTGATGCCAATGCCATGCTCACCGCTCGCAGAAGCACGCGCGCAAAACTGAGGGAGGAAGGCGCGCGCAAGGACAAGTCGCCTTTGCGCCCGGCATTCATCGCCGGTCAGGACGCCGTCATCTATCAGCTCGTTCGCAATTATCTCGAGGCGTGTCAGCAGGTGTTTTGGTCGAAGGCCAAGACGACGAGCTTCATCACGCGAACGGTCGGTGTTCAGGCGCTTTTCGACATTTTGCGCGGTCTCGCGGCGGACGCCTATGAGACGAAAATCATCAGCAAGGAATCATTTGTCAAAAAACTCGAGGGCGCTGGCAAGATCGACTTTTCGGCCGACACTTATCGCAATGCTTCGGGGAGCGGCCGGAGCCTCATCCGGCGCGCGATCGAAGCGGCAGCAGGTCTGCAACGATAAGGGGAGTGTCAGGCGGCGAAGCGGCGCAATTCACGGACAGCGGCGGTGAGCTCCTCGGCGAACATGCTCAACATGTCGCTGGTCGTGAAGCGCCCCGGAGACACCCGGAACGCCTGACGTGCACGCGCGCCATCGCCGAACATCGCGAGCAGGACATGGCTGGTCTCGACCTTGTCCGTCGCGCAGGCGCTCGACGCCGAGAAGCTCGCGACGGAATTGAGACGGTGCATGAGCGCCAAGGGCTCGATACCCGCGATCGACAGCGACACATTGCCGGCAATGCGGTCGGTCGGATGCCCATTGAGCTCCACCCCGTCGATGGCTTGCGTGATGAACCGAAGAAATTCGTCGGTCATCGCACGCAGGCGTTTCGTTTCAGCGTCACACTCGCGCTGCGCAAGCGTCATCGCGCTTGCCATGCCGACAACCAGAGGGACATTGACCGTCCCCGACCGAAGACCGCGCTCCTGTCCCCCGCCATACATGATCGGCAGGAGCCGGGCGCGCGGCGAGCGCGACCGGACATAGAGCGCACCAACCCCCTTGGGGCCATAGACCTTATGACCCGAAAGGCTTGCGAGGTGGATATGCTCGGCCTGCACATCGATCCGGCGATGCGCCGGAACCTGTGCGAGATCGCTATGGAACAGGATGTCGGCGGCTTCGCAAATCGTCCCGATTTCGGCAAGCGGCTGCGTCGTGCCCACTTCGTTGTTCGCGCCCATGATCGACACCAGGCCGGTGTCAGGGCGGATCGCATCGCGAAGCGCGTCGAGCGAGATTTGCCCATAGGCATCGACGCCGAGGATCGTCAGTTCGAAACCCTCGCGCTCCAGCTGACGCATCGGTTCCAGAACGGCGGGGTGCTCCATCGCACTGGTAATCAGATGACGGCGCTCCGGCCGCGCACGCGCAGCGCCGAGGATCGCGATATTATTGGCTTCGCTGCAACTGCCCGTGAACAGGATCTCATTGTCGCGCGCGCCAATCGCCGCGGCGATGTCGGTGCGCGCCTTCGCGACCGCCGCCTGCGCCCGGTTGCCATGGAGATGCTCGACGCTCGATGGATTGCCGAAGACCTCCGAGAAATAGGGCAGCATCACCTCGATCACGCGCGGATCCACCGCGGTGGTCGCATTATTGTCGAGATAGATGGGGCTTTCGCTCGGCATCAGGCCGCCATGGCCAGCCGGCCGACGTCCGCGGGCGACTTCGCGCGAACAGCCAATGTCCCGACGCCGCGATGGATGTGCGCGCGTAGCCGGGTTAGCAGTTCGTCATTGTCGAGGCGCCCCGCCCCGCCCTCATCCTCTTCAACGAAGCGCAGCATCGCCGCGATCAGGCCATGATAGTCGCCCGTGAGAGTATAGGCGTTGAACTCCTGCCCGAGATCATCGGGAGCCGGCGCAATGACCGGCCCTTCTTCGAGCGACAGCATGATGGCGATCCGGCAAAGCAGGTTCGGCGTGAGGCCGGTGCGCTGGCGAACCGAGCGCAGGCGGCTCGTCGCTTCGGCCGAGATTTTAAGCTTGGTGAAGCGCATAGGCTTCCTCCTCATCGCCGAAATAGCCCGGCGACACCGTGGTGGCGCGGGTCGCGGAATCGAAATCGAGCCGGTAGGAATGGCTGATGTGCGGTGCGAGGCTGGTCAACAATGCGTCGTCCACCTCGGTGTCGGTCGACAAGACGATGACCTGATGGCTCGCCTCTGGGAAATAGCGCTCGACCAAGGCTGTACGATGTTCCGAATCCAGACGCGCGAGCGGCGTGTCGACGATCATCGGCAGCGCGCGTCCGCTCGTCCGCGCGAGCGCCCAAAGCATCGCAATCGCATAGACCTGCTTTTCGCCCGCCGAGAGGCTCGACTTCTTGATCTGGGCGCCCGAGCGATCGATCAGAACCGCATCGAACGTCGTGCGGTCGATCCGCACGTCGGCCACGAAATCGCCCTTTCGCGCGAGATGGTTGAAGCGCGCGACGAATTCGGTTTGCAGCTGCGCGAGCTTCATGTCGAGCAAACGCTCTTCATATTGCTGGAGGGCGCGGCCGACACGAATGGCTAGCGCAGCCCGCTCTTCGCCCGCCGCCGCTTCGGTCTGGGAGGCAAGCATGCGATCGCGCTCGCGGGAGAGGCCCGAGCGTTGATATTCCAGGCTCCGCAATTCTTCCGTCCGCGCCTTGAGCTCGGCTTCGGCGACACCGACGTGCTTCTCGGCCAGCAGAAGCTCGTCGAGCACCGCGCCGGCGGCATGACCCGACGCACGGACAAGCTCGGCATCGACTTCGCGCAGGCGGCGACCGAGCGCATCCAGTTCGGCGACCAGCAGACTGGCCTTGGCCGGCACAATCTCGCGCACTTCGGCGGCGCGCCCGAGGAGGCGACGGCGTTCTCCCGCATCGAGCTCGCTTAAGGAATTCTCGTCCAGCGCGTCGGGGGATTCGGTGTCCGCCGCGAGAAACGCAGTGAGATCGCCCCAATGGCCTTCTTTCCACACCGCCGAACGCGCCGGGGAACCGGTCGCGCGCCAGGCGAGCAGACGATCGCGCAAGGCCGCGGCTTCGGCCCCGACGCCCGGCTCTCCGGCGCGCGACAGGGCCAGAGAGAAGCGTCGCAGCAGCTTGGGGGCCGCAGCGAAAGGCAACAGGCCGCCGACGAGGTCGCGAAGCTCCTGTTCGCGGCGCGAAATCTGTTGCCGGATTTCGGCGCGCGCGGCTTCGGTCCCGGCGCGATTGTTGGCAGCATCGCCGCCCTCGGCAATGAAGCGCTGGCGGACGTTGCTCGCGGTCCGCGCTTGTGACGCCTGCCGCGACGTCAGTTCGGCGACATCTTCCGAGCGCTCGGCAATCTGACGGTCGAGCGCTTCGATGTCGCGCACGACGCGTTCGAGCTTCGATGCAAATTCGCCATCGTCACGCCGGTTATGGCGCGCGAGATACAGGCCCAAGTCGGTTCGAAGCCGGCCGACCAGCTCGATGCCGAGGAGCCCACGCACCGCCTCGGCCAATCCCTCGTCGGGGTCATCGCGGGCAATGTCCGCGATCTTCTCGCCATCGAAGAAAAAGAGCTGCGATACGCCCGGCGGAATGAGTTCCTGCAGGAAGCTCTGCCACTCGTCGCGCGGGACACTTTCAACCGGCGCATCATCCTTTTCAAGGTTCAGCGTTTCGACCGCTTTCGCGCCCCGAACGGTCCAGCGGCGCACGACGCGGTAGCGATGGACGACACCGCCTTCGGCATAATCAAACTCGAGTCCGACCGATGCGACGTCGGCCGCTTCGCCATCGACGCCGACATGGACACGCGAGCGCAGATGGTCCTCATATTCGGACTGGGCGACGCGGTAGCCAAGCGCCCGCCGGCCATAGAGGGCGAGGCGCACGGCTTCGAGCAAAGTGGTCTTGCCGGCGCCGTTCTTGCCGCCGAACAAGATGACAGGCTGGCCGCGCGCCGGAATGAGGTCGAGCGTCTGACGGCCGCGGTACAGGCCGAAATTCTCAAGCTCGATCGAACGAAGGATCATGCGTCATCCTCCTCGGCATCGAAGGACAGCTCGGTCTCGTCGGCGTCGAGTATGAGCTGCCCGTTCGCGTCCATCCCGAGCTTCTGGCGCCGTTCGGCGACGATCGTGTCGAGTTCGCGCCATTCGAAGCGAAAGGCGTCTTCGATCCTTGTGTGAACAGCGTGCCGCCGCTTGAGACCGTGCGCGGCGCGCTCGATGTCGAGCAGCTTCATGACAAGACCGGTCGGCACATCATTGGCCTCGCAGATGGTATCGAGAAGTTCGCCATCATCCGCCGTGAACGCAACGGCATCTTCCGACACCCAGTCGAGGTCGAGCCCCAGCGTCTCGCGCACGATGCGCGGAACGCTGTCGGGCCAATCGCCGCGCTCGGTCCGCCAGAGACGCCGGATTTCGTGAAGTTCGACCTCGTGGATCAGGATCGGTGCGTCGCCCGCCGGGGCCTCGCGCGCTACCTGCTTCTGCGTTTCGAGAAGCTTGCGCAACAATTTCCGGCAGAAATCCATCGTATAGGGACCCGGCATCGGCCGGTCGGTCTCGCCGATGAAGGACACTTGACCGGTGCGCCGGCGGAAGTCGCGAAACTCTGCCTTGCGCTCGGGATTCTGCGTTTCGGCGAGCATGTCGCGATATTCGAGCAATGGGGTCAGCCACTCCTCGCCGGAATCGATCATCGCCTCCATCGCCTTGTCGCGCTCGACGACGGTGCACACCCAGCAGCCGAACCGCGAGTTGCCGCAGGACGGCGTCGATGTGTCGACGACGAGCGGGCATTCGCCCGAGGCGGCATTGCGATACATGGCGACGAGATCGCGGTTGTCATTACCCCAGGGCGAGGCATTTTGAAGCAGATAGGTCCAGACGTCGTCGGTCGAAAAGTCGGCGATCGGCGCGTAAACAAAGGCGTTCAGCAGCGACGAGTGCCGCGACAGGCGTGACCCCTCGATGCGATGGAGCGACATCACCTGCGCGCGCGTTGCCGATTCCTGCGAGCGCACACCGAGCACCATGACGACTTCGCCGAATTCGGCAACGCGGCTCTTGATGAAGTCGTTTGCCGGCTCGATTTTGAGGCGTTCGGTGCACCAGCGAAAGCGGCGCGACGGCGCGGGATAACCCCGGCCGATCAGATTGACCCAGAAACTCCGGTCGACTTCGGGCACCACCTTATGGGTGACGATGGGCATGCCCTGCTCAACCGCCGCCTTGGCGATGCGATCGAGCGAGACATCGATATAATTCGACACGACGGGCGTCTCGACCAGCGTGTCGGAACTGATGACGTAAATCTGTTTTTGACGCCGCTCCGGGGCCAGCGCCGCGATGGCGGTCCAGATCAGTTGCAAGGCCGTGGTGCTATCCTTGCCGCCCGAATAGCCGACAACCCAGGGCCGCGCGTCCGAAAGATATATTTCGCGAATGTCGTCCATCAACTTCGAAAGCTGATCGGCGCTGAAAACCTTAGATTTACTGGTCACTGACAAATCCCCATGGCTCGCCTTAGCCCAATCGGACGGCGGCGTCAGCGCCGTTGTGACGAGGCGAGCGGATTAATCTGCTCGCCGGTAGCCGAGGGCGCAAATCGCACGAATTGACGCATCGATATGAGCCATTTGGCACGGAAGCTCAAGTTTTAAATACCGGGGATATATATACCGTGGTTTTTGAATGACTAGTCGGCGATCAGGAGACATGTCGAACCTGCAGATCCATTTGGGAAAGCGCATGCGCGAACTGCGCGAGGCCGCGGGATTTTCTCAGGAATCCTTTGCCGCGCACGCCAATATCGACCGGGCAGCCTATGGAAAGATCGAGCGGGGCGAGATCAACCTCACCTTGTTATCGCTGGCGCGGATCGCGGCCGCCCTCGAAATCGATCTGGCGCTGCTGTTCGAAGGCATCATGATTGACGCAAATGAACTGGCCGCGACCCCGCGCAAGGCGCGCGGCCCCAAGCGGGCGCGTCCGGCGTGAGACCCACGTCGCGCCCTGCCCGGCAGGCCGCGATTGCGTTTAGCGCATAGCCCTGATCAGGCGGGCGTAACGGCCTCGCCGAGCAAAGATATGTAGTCGCGCAGGAACTCCTCGACCGAATAGGGTTTGGTGTCCCGCTTCTCGGCCAGATATTCGAAGCCGCCGCTGGCATAGGCGTTCATCCGCTTCATCCCATATTCGGTCAGATGATTATTGCCATTGCTGGCATCGACGATCTCTTTGAAGAGCGCCCGGACCGCCGTTTTCTCGCCGACGTCGATCCCCTTATATTTCATCTCGGCGATCACGAGCAGTCCGATGAGCAGATTGCTCGCAGCCTTATAGTCATCGATGAAATAGTCGATGAACTCCTTCGAACCCGCGCCGCTGATGTGATTTTCACTCGAGCGGCCGCTGGCGAAGCCAGCCATCAGGCAGAAATAATAGAGGTCGAACTTCGACCGGATATGCTGGGTCCGTTCGATCTCGGAGAACCAGGCCTCGGCATCGGTGCGCAGTCGGAACATGGCCATGGGCTTATGCCTCCTTCTCGTCTTTGAGGCCGAAATTCATAAAATAATCGCGGTCTTCGATGAGCACCGCGCTTTCCGTCTCCGTGACGCCTTCGGCAGGAAGCCCCGGAAGAAGTCGTTCCGTTCCCTCGGTCTTTCGGAACATCGTGAGAAACTTCACATCGCCCGCCGCCCGTTCGAGCGGGAGCACGAAGCCGGGCCGCTCAGTGTTGATCGTGAAGCCGACGAACTGGGTGCAAAGCTCGGGGATGAGATCGGCCACATTTTCGCGCACATCGCCGTCGATCGGGTTGGCGGGGCTATCGACGACGAGCGGGAAATTATTATTGCCGCGGTTGAGGACGCTCATGAGGAAGGTATATCCGACCGATAGGGTCTGCCCGACGCTCGCGCCGTCCTGATCGGCAAGGCGCAGCGAGCGATCGATCTTCGCAATCTCGATCGGGTCGTTGATCAGGATCGCCTTGATCCGTTCATTGGCCTCAGAAACGAGCTCTTCCTTGATCTGGGCGCGCGCCAGACTGGTCGCCCGTGCCAGCACATCCGTGAGAATATCGGTCTGCTTGCGAAGCGTGACGGTCTCGGTGATCTCGGCGATCTTCGTGCTGACTTCGCGCAGCTTTCGCTCCAGCAGTTTCCGTGAGAAAATCACTTTCTCATCCTCTTGGCCTTCGCCGCGGATGGCCTTCAAGACCGAGTCAAATCTTTCAAATTCGGTCTGATGCTCTTCAAGCGCCGCTTGCCATGCCTTGAGCTGGTCGTCGCCTTCGTCGATCAGCTTTTGCTTGAGCCGCCGGACCAGTTGCTCGGCCTGGAGCTGAGCACGGCGCGCCAGTCCGAGCAGGCGAAGCTGTTCTGCCAGGCGCGCATCGAGCGGCTCGTCTCCCTGCGCATTGGTGAATTTATCGATATCCGATTTCAGGGCATTGATCGTGCCCGATTCATCGGCATCGAGATAGCGCTTGGCGCGGGTCTGGATTTCATGTTTCGCGCCCGGCGTCATCTCCCGGCCGCAGATGCATTCCTCCTCGCCCACCAGTTCCTCGAAAAACTGTGCCGACGTGTTTTCGGGCAGGCGCAGAAGATCGAGATTTTCCTTCAATTCGACGAGCACCGTTCCGAAGACGGCGTTGATCGCGAGCGGCATCCGGATCGCCGTCATCGCCGCGCTGGTCGCAGCGAGCAGGTCGCGCTGCGCATCGCCGAGCGCCTGCAAGGCTTCGGCATGCTCCGCCTGCGTCGATTTCATGCTCGCGAGACGCTGATTGATCTTGCCGTCGAGATCGATGATCGCTTTGGCATGCTCATCCACTTCGCGCGCGGCGTGGATTTCCATCTTCTCGATCTCGTCACGCCGCTTTTGCAAGGCCGCCTGCTCATTGAGATAGCGCTGCAGTCCGCTGCCTGTTTTGGGCCCGCCCGCCTTCGAACGCCGATCCCATTCGGCCTCGGCGAACACCGCGACATCCTTGAGGAGGTAGAGCTGACACAGCGCGTCGATGGCCCGGTCCGCCTCGGCCTTTTGCGGATCGAACAACTCATCGGCGAATTCACCGTCGAAGATGAAGAGTCGAAGGAATTCGGGCGAAAGAAATTGATGAACCTCGGGCGAGGGATTCCAGCCTTCGGTGATTCCGCCGCTCCCGACATTGGTCGTTCGATAGCGCGCCGTGCCATTCTCGAAATCGAGCGTCAGCTCGAATGTGAGCGGGCGGCCATTGACAAGAAGCTTGACGATGAACTGCCCCTCGGTGCGCTCATCCTGCCGGCGGCGAAGCTGGCGGACCTGCTCGGGTGGCCATGCGATCGCACTGTTGCTCAGCGTGGCCTTGATCAGTTCGAGCGTCGTCGTCTTGCCCGTTCCGTTCGGCATCTGGACAAGCGCGACTTTCGCCGGGGAGCCATCGGCGTTCAGCAGATTGATGTCGATGTCCGGCGTGCGCAGGCCCCGGCTCGACCATCCGGCAAGATCAATCCGCATCATTTGCCTCCGGAAGCGTGAGGGCCTGACGCACCTCGTCATAGAAGGCGCCGCGGGCATCGACGCTCAGTTCCTGATCGCTCATCTGGGTGAGCCAGGCGAGAAGCCGGTTCGCAACCGCCTCGCTCTGACCAGCCTCCTTCGCTGCGGTCTTCAACGCGCTGGCCAGCGCAGGATCAAGCGCCATGGTTGGTATCCTTTCGAATTTTGGAAAGTTCGGTCAACCAGGCGCATCGCTCCTGGTCGGCATTGAGAAATTGTTCGCCCGGCGCCGCGGGGCGCACGAAGTCGACGACGAGCGCGCGCTTGTCGGGGTCATTGGGGTCGGAGCGCAGCACTCGGCCGATCCGCTGGATCGTCTCCAGCTTCGCCCGCGCCGAAGCAAAGAGAATGACCGTCGAGAGCGAGCGGATGTCGATACCTTGGCTGATCCGATGGCAGGTGATGAGGCTGTCGATTTCACCATTGGCGAAACTGACCAGATGCGCGCGATCATCCTCGGCATAATAGGTCCGATAGCGATGCGTGTAGCGATCGATGATCATGAGAATGAGCGCGCCATATTCTTTAGTTTCGACGAACAATATGGCCCGTTTCAGCCAGTCGGAATTGGCTTCGAGTGCTTCGGCGAAGACGGCGGGTTTCATTTCGGCCGTCTTGTAAATCTTGGCGATCTCGGTCCAGAGTTCCTCATCGCGCATCGGATTGCCCTCACGCGCCCGCGCCGCCTTGCGCGCATAAACGGCGGTCAGCCGCTCGCGGTCACCGTCGGTGAGATCATAGGCGAGCGGAAGATAATCAAACTCGCTGAGGACGCCGCGGCGGATCGCCGCCTCGAGCGGGAACTCGAACAAGGTCGGACCCAGCGCGGCCTGGACGAAGGCGTTCCCGGCATCGTCATAGGCGCGATCGGGCGTCGCGCTCAGCCCGAGTTTCCAAACGAACGGGTCGTGCGCGTGCGCAAGGTTTCGAGCCAGCGATGGCGTGCCGAGGCCATGAACTTCGTCGTGAACGATCAGCATGGTCGCCTTCAGCCGATCGGGCAGGCGCGCCATCAGCTTATGCAATTGCTCGCGCGAGATCACGATGAGCGCATGGTCGCACTCCAGCGCGAATTCGCCCAGTTGATGATGGCGTTCGAAATGCTTGTAGACGAGCCACGCCGGCTTTTGCCGAAGCGCCCAATCATCGAGCTCGGTGGCCCATTGGTCGAGAAGGTCGGTGCCGTCCATTGTGATGATGGCGCTCGTGATGTGACCTTCCGCGATCAGCCGATCGAGAATCTTGATGGCGGTGCGCGTTTTGCCAGTCCCCGTCGCCATCTCCAGAATGCCCGCCCGCGCGTCCATGAAAGCGGCAACGGCATCATCCTGGTGACGCCAGCGGGGATCGGGCGCGCTAGGGGTCGGCGGCGGCGCGGGCGGCGGCGCGTCGCGAAGACGTCGCGGCGCCCGGCCGCGCAGCCGGTCGAGCACCTCGCCCTTGGGCGCAAGCACATGAAGCCCTTCGGCCAATCCGTCCCAGGCCTCCTCAAATTGCTCGATCTTGGTCGCCACACGCTCCGTTTCGCCTTCGACCCAGTTCCGGTACACGTCGATCGATTCATAATTGCGGCGATGGCCAGCCCAGGTTTCGTTGGCCGAGCCGGTGAAGGCCACCGTCCGGTGTTCGGGGAAATCGAAAATGCCGATTTTCTCATGGAAGATGCCGGGGTCGTCGACATGTTCGGGAAACGCGAACCGAAGCTCCAACCGGTCGTTGGCGACAAGCCAGGCAAAGATTTGCGCGCGAAGCCCGTGATCGTCCGGCATCTCGACCAGCGCCGCGATCGCATCCAGAATTTTGTCAACGACCATGGCCCGATAGGATGCCCGCTGCTCCGCCGACCCCAAGGTCCGCAGCGTGTCCCGGTCCTGCTCGCTGAGTTCGGGCGACGCGATCAACTGGATCTTGAGCCCATCTTCGAGCGCGACGCGCGGCAGGGCATCGGTCCAGCTCAGCAGCGCCGATGTCGAGAAATAGCCGACAGCGCGCCGATATCGGCTCGCCTCGCGCATGCACGGCTGAAAGAAGTCAGCCGCCAGATCGTCTCGCCCGCTGCGATAATGACTTTTCAGTTGGTCGATGCCGCGCATGATCAAGCCGGTCCCGCTTATTCTTCAAGGAGCCAAGCGGCGGCGGCATCGCGGCGCGCTTGTTCCGTCCCGCGGCGATGTTCTCGCATGAGCCGCGCGAAGAGATCGTCGTCATCCTCATCCTCGGGTGGCACGTCGGCCGCCCGCGGTTCCGCCGCAACGTCGCCGAAGATCCGCATGAGCTGTTCCTGCGATACCCAGCCGAGCGAAGCGGGGTCCGCGCCCAGGGCTTCGGCGAGCAAGGCCTCGCCAAGCGCGCTTTCCCAATCGAGCGCGCCGGTCAGCAGCAGCTCCTCCGAGCAGCGGACTGCCACGTCGGCCGCCTTGGAGGTCGCGGCATGCCCGAGCAAAACCTGCTCGTCGGCCGTGCCCAGCGGCAGCGAAACGCAGCCAAGCGCAATCAGGAGAGCGAGAAGGCCCTGACCGCCGGCGGCATCGAGCCGGCGCCCCATCATGCGATTGACATTGAGCCAGCAGATCGTGCGGCGATCGGTCGCCAGCCGGCAGGCGGCCAGCAATCGATCGAGGGCCGGTCGCGGCTCGGGGTCAGGCGCGCGCCCGGCGACGAAAAGTTCGAAGCGCCCGTGAAAGGCCTTGAGGCGTCGCCAGTCGTCCCGAAGCTGCGACGTGACGGGCCAAGTCTCAATCGAAGCGACGGACAAGAGCGAGCGGAACAAGGGTTCGGGCGCATTGTGGCGCGCCCATAGGCAGAGACGAAACTCGGCGGCGGGATTCCACAGGCGGTATGTCCCCCAGGGCTCGCCCGCCTTCCGGCCAAAGGCAAAACTGCGCGCCTGCGCTTCATTGAGAAGGAAGGGCAGCGGCGCCTCGAGCAATGCGGCTTCGTCGAGGCGATGTTCGGGAAGCGCAAAGACGCCGGGGAGGATCCGCAAAAAGAGCTCGGGCCGGCTTACGAGCACGGGCGCAACACTGTTGCGCGACCGCCCTTTCTCAAGGATCGTTGCGGCATCGCGATAAAGATCGCCGACCGCCGAGGGCCCGCGCTCGCGCAGCGCGCACTGGAGCGATCCGGCGATCGTTTGCGGATCGATCGTCTCCCCCTCGCGGAGGCACGGCGCTTCGCACGAGAAGAGCGCCGGCGCTTGCTTGGGGTCGCGGGCGCCGCCCACCGCGATCCACAGCCCGTCTTCGATTTCGAGGAAAAGATGCGGCGCAATCTCCATGACGATATCAATGTCGCGCAGCGAGCAGTCGTCATCGTCATGCTTCGCGCGATAGGCGTTGCCGAGTTCGTAAAGCGTGAGGGCCCTGCCGCTCCCGGCCAGCAGGCGATGAAGCCGGATCATCCGGCGGACGCGCGGCCGCGGCCGCTGCGCCACAAGATAGCCCTCGCTCAACGCCAGTTCGGTCTCGACACAAATGGCGGCGGGGACGAGGTCGAGGCTAGCCGGTTCGATCAGATCGCCGAGCCAGAAGGGCAGCGGCCGCTCGGCCGCCGCGTGACACAGCCTCGCCCCCAGGTCTTCGACACGCGCCCGATCGCAGCTGGCCGCGATAAACCCGAACCGCATCGCAGTGCTGTTCTGGGCCAGCCAGTCAGCGAGGCTGATGCCAGCGATATCGAGCGCGAGCGCCAGATGACAGGGCAGCTCGCGGCGGATCTGATGGCTGTCATGCGCCGGGAGAAATGCCGTGCCACGCTCGTCCCAGAACCGCTCCGAGGCGGATTTCAGATGGTCGACGAGCGGATGTCCTTCAAGCTTGGCGGCGAGTTTCCGGATGGCCTTGGCCTCGATTTGGCGCACCCGCTCGCGGGTCACATCGTAGGTTTCGCTGATCTCTTCGAGCGTTTCGACGACGCCCGAGCCAAAACCATAGCGGCGATGCAGGATCGCCACCGACCGGTCGTCGAGGTCTTCCATCGCCCATTCGAGCAATTTCACCAGATCCGCGCTCCGCGGCGGTCCCGCCGACAGCACGTCGACGATGCGCATACCGAGGGCGATCCGCTCGGCATCGGGCGTCGAGAAGAGAAAAGCGCAATCGTCGAGAAGCGTCGCCGCGTCGGCGCACTGCTGAACGAGCAGGCGAATGACCGCGTTTTTAAGCGCCTCTTCAAGTTCGACGAGCGATTTGCGCCCCAAATTGGGTTTGCGCAAAAGCTCCGCACGCACGCTCTCGCCGCCGCGAAGATAATCGGCGACGGAAAGATCGAGAAAATGGGAGCCGGCCAAGGCGTTGTTCAACCGGACCGACAAGGGCTGCCCTACCAGAGCGTCGCGATAGGTCAGCCCGTCCAGCCTTTCGGCGAGCGAGGCCGCGCGCGCATATTCGGGCGATGGCGCCCTGGGGAGGACCAGCCCCTCGTCAAGGAAACTGGCGCGGTCGAGGCCCAGACGGCCGAGATAGTCGGCGACAAGATTGTCGAGTTCCTTGGCGGTTTTCATGCCGAAGGCCGAGAGCGACCCCATGAACATGGGGGGCGCCGCATCGCCCGCCTCGACATAATCGCCGACCGTCCGGCACGGCATGGTCTCTTCGCGGGCGGCGCGTTCGACGCTGTTGCGAAGGCGCACCGACGCGGGCCCTTCTGAAACGAGGCTCGCGATCATTTTTCCGCGCGCAGAATCGACGCGGGCGGCGTGATCGGCCGCAAATTCCCCTTCGTCGCCTCCCCCGCTTGGCTGATGCATCTTAAGCCGCCCGGGTGCCGGCCATCGGCTGGTCGAGGAAATCGCGATAGGCGCGCGCGAGATAGAATATGCGCGGCGGACGCGACTTGGGCTTCGCTTCGTGCGATGCCTTGATCTTGTCGACATGGGCATCGAGCAAAGCGATCGTCAGCAGATCGGCCGAGGCCGGGTTCAGACTGAGATCGGACTCGCCGCGCTCCTCGAGAAAGGCGTTGAAGGGCGCGATCTTCGCGGCCGCGGCCGCGGCGTCCAACGCCGCATCGCCGATCTCGGCGCGAATCTTTTCGATCGAATTCAAATTGAGACTGAGGGCCTGATCGAAGGCGAGGCCCGCGTTGACCGACAAATCCGCATTCGGAAAGAAGGGCCGCAGTCGCGCCGCAAAGTCATGAACATCCGCAAAATCGCCGGTCTGCACAGTCATTCGCGCGATGTTCGCGGCCAAGAGACGCGTGATCGCTGCATCGCCGGCGCGGGTGAGATGACCAAGCGCCTCGAGAAGCCCAAGCTCGGCCTCGCTCGGCCCCTCGCCCTCCGGTTTATAGCCAATGTCATGTTCGATCTCGTTCCACACATGCGCCATCATCGAACAGATCTGAATCTCGCAGCTGGCACCCCGCAGATTTTCGTAACCACCGACGAGTTCCTGATCGGGAAGATAGACCTGACAATGGGTCGCGCGATAAAATTGGCCCGCAGCAGGCTTCAACTTGTCCTTCGGGTCGACATCGATCGCTCCGCCGTCGGGACCGCAAAAAAGCGATTGAACGGCCTCAGCGACGCGTTCCTCATCTTCGGGTCGGTATGTCGCGATCCGGATGCCGGCGAAATCGCCGATTTCCCGAAATACTTCGTCGACGTCCGCGAAGTTCTTATCGGCGCGGCGCGCGAAGCGCCGAAGCTTTCCCTCGAAACTGCGGACGGTTTTCGTCCGGGAGGTCACTTGCGCGCGAATGGCGTTGTCGTCGACCACCGCATTGCGGCAGAGATCGGCAACGCGACCGGCGAGCTTGATATATCGGTCGCGCTCGCGATCATAGCGTGCAACAGCTTCAATCACTATCGATTCTGCGAACGGCACTCTTTTCCCCCTCCCGTTGCAACGTGGGCGCTGTCGATGCACCTGTCGAGCGGGAATATAGACGGCTATCCCAATAGCATCGTCAGGATGAAGTATTATTAACGCCAATTTGGCATCGAGAATATCCCTGCGACTGCCCTAATCAATAAACTCCCTTTCGCGCAATTCGAGCGATAAGGTGGTTGCAACGAGCATGGGCGCGGCGGACGCCAGTTGCCGCGCCTGCCTATGGCAGTCCCTCGGCAGGCAAGGGGCCAAAGCAGAGAGCATTGATGCGCTCAGCCGCGGTGCTCGACCTCGCCGATGAGACGAACGAGACTCTCAGCATTTTCGCAGAGCCAATGGCCGCGTTTCTCGAGATGCGCAAAGATGCGGCGGAAGCGGAGCGTCGCTCCGCAGCATAGCCGCGTCCCCCCGCTGGAGGGAAAGGGCGGATTTTAGTTTGGGCGGCCTCTCGGCAAAAACGACGCCGCGTTCTTCCCTAAGCCAAACTGTATGCACGCGCTTATAATACCAATAGGACGGCGCGTTTCCGGGCATATAAATGCAGATAAATTTGCGGGGCCACGCGTCGAGATCCCGCTCTGCCCAGCCGGTGAAGAGGTCACCGATCGGCCATTTCCGAAGCGCGTCGTAGTCGTCATCGGACAGAAGTGGCACGTCTCGCGCGTGGTCGAGCTGCGTGAGTTCCTCGGCCGCTTCATCACGGTCCGCCTTGGCGGCGCGGCCGGTGGTGAAGACAAAGCCCACGCCCCTGAACCGAGCGGGATCCGCGATGACGGTGCCCAGAAGCGAAGGGCCGGCGATTGCGACGGGTGGCGCACACGTCGGCCGCCCGCCCCGCGGCTTGCGGTTCCAGGCCTCCCAAGCCGACGCTAGCACGCGTTCATCCACCGCATTCGCGTCGTCCCACGCATCCTTGAACCACTGTTCGGCCCGCTGAAACGCGTCGGTATCGGGCGCGAGAAACACACCCGCTTCGACGAGACCGGCGGCGTCTCCAAAGCCCAGGCCATTTTCTGACGCGTTGGCCGAACAGACGATGGCGCCCACCTGCGATATATAGACTTTGGCATGCAGGCGTTCGAGATGCTTGATCAGCGGGTTCGATGGCGCGCCCAGCTCTTCAAGTTCTGCTGGATTGGTTGCGTTCATCGACAGCTCGCAGAGGATCCGAGCCTGCCCGGGACCGTTCGGCCCGAAGAGCTGGGCGGCGGCCCCAGCTCCCCAGAAGGCAACAGCGCACCGCGGCCGCTCGCCTTGCACGAGATCGATAATCGCCTGCCCGATAACCTCATGATCCAGAAATTGCTCCCCCGTGATCCCGCCCTCCATCATCATCACCTTGTTCAGGCCAAACCCATTGCCTGCGGATTGTCAAACTCTCCCGTTCTTGCAGCCTGCCGGCGCGAGTGGGCCGGTAGCACTGGAACGCCGCCTGAATCGGCAAAGGGGAGAACGACATGACGGGGCCACTCATGCGTCCGCGCCCACGAGGATCAAGAGCATCCGATAGCGACGATTTATAATTGCGCTTTAGTTCTATTTTCCGCAATAGACCGCGCTCCATCGCGTTCGGAACAGGCCGGATAGATGGCCAAGAATCTGTGTGCGGAGCCAAAGATAAGCTGATTGCCAATGCATCTGGCCCCCGCCCCGGTTTGGCGGCGGCTACGGGGAAGTGATCCGCCCGCACGCGAAAGCCGGCATCATTGATCAAGCCGAAGTGGTGGTGCGTAGCACTTCTTATCCTGGTCGGGGACAGCTCGCCCGCCAGAAGCAACGCAGCTTCCATCCGTGTTTCGTATATCGAAAGCGAGCGAACCATGGTGCCGCTGAAAGATTTAGGATGTGCGAAAAGGAGGGTGCTAGGTTTGACGAGGACAGCAGGCGAACAGGACGAAAGCATGGTGGTGGGGTTTGCGGACCTGCTCGCGTCGCTCGACGCGGTCGTCGCCGATCTTTCAGACAAAAGCGATGCGCCCCATGATTACCAAATTCCAAGTCAGGCTGCGGCGCGCCGAACCGAGTTGGCGATAGCGGAATGGATCGGAGCTGGCCAGAGCGGCCTGCCGCCAGGCCTGACGAAAGCCGATTACCGGGCAGCGATTTATGATATGGCGAGATCGTCGGCGCAGCTGCGCGCCTATCAGCAAGTCGCAGCGATTGCGCTTTTCGAGCATGCCGCCGCCGCATCGTCGTTGATCGCGACTGGAAAAATCATGCTCGGTTTTGGCTGTCTCCGAGGATTTATCGAGCGGACTGCCATCCTAGCCGAAAATGTTCGCCGGCTCACGCCCTTGGCAAGCAGCGACACCGAGTTTGGAGCGATCTTGGCGGCGGGCGAAGTCATCGCACGTACGCTTTATAGCACGCGCCTGAACTGGCACGCGCTGTCGGGGAACGACCTTCGCGCCATCAAGCCTGCCGATCTGGATTATCAAAAGCAGGAAGACAGCGCGGACATGGGCGCGAAGAATATCCTGAACGGAATTGACCGGCTCGAGAAGCTCGTGCCCGGCACGCGGGCGACCTATTCGGTTCTCTGCGAATTTCTCCATCCCAATGTCGGAGACCTCATCTCGTCGACGCAGACTTCCAGGGCCTTCGCAGATTCATCGGGCACGCGGTTCATCAGTCGGCAGATCGGGCGAGGGCCTAGCTATCTGGCGGGCCAGTTTGAAATTGGTACCGTGATCAGCACCGCGAACGACATTAGCTCGGACATCGCAGCGAAAGTCCCTGAGCTTCTCAAGGAGCTCCAGGTAATCTCCGACAATGTTGCCCGAGCGACGAAGAAATCTCAGCATAAAGCACTGAGAATTAATCGTAACATCTTTAGCCGCTCCGATTTGTGCCCCTGCCTGTCGGGCAAGACGATCGCGGGATGCGCGCCCCTTGCGGTGAAGAAATAGGCGGCCGCCCTGAAAGCAAAGTGCGGCCGCAAGGGGCCGCCACACTTGATGGAGAAAACTCTCCATTGGGTCGCGGCCCGTCGAACATCTTTATCGTGCGATCATCGTCCCGCTCGATCGCAGAATGTCTGCCTCCAGGATGAGGCCCGACCTTGGTGAATGGCGACATTCAGGCGCAAAGCTGACTAATTGCGTCGACGGTCAAACTTGCCAGAGTGGTCGCTGCGGCCAATTCGGGGGAAAACCCATCGATCGAGTGTCGCCCTCGGGATGGCTTACAATGTGCGCCGCCACATCGGCAAGCCAAGTCGAATTCGGCGCCACAGTATTGATGACATGGCCAATCATACAAATGCCGTTGTAAAGCTTGGCCGGTGCTTGCGTGGCGTTCTGGTCAATTGTCGCCTGCAGGCGTTTGGGCTTCTGCGCGAGCTTTGGAGGCGTTAGGAAGCCGCGGTTCCATAGCCGACCATGATGCGCACAAATGTTACGGATGTCCGTCACATGGCGGACGAGGGGCACTAGAACCGTCTCAGGGAGGCCGAGGGGCGCCGCGATACGCGTGCGAAGAGCGCGGTCTGCGAGGCTCGAATACCATCGCGATAGGTGACCGAAGGACATCATTTCAGCGACCATCCAGACCGGCGGCAAAGCCGGCAGATCGTAATTTTGCCGATAATGCTTGATATAGGTTTCGTTCGAACGCCCAACTTCGCCGGCCAGTTTCGAGAGGCGAAGATGATAGTCGGTGCGATCGCTGTAGAGACTGGCGTCGAGATAGCTGTGTCCGTCGCCAATCCCCGCCAGATGATAAGCCCAACTCCCTCGCAAGGCCACTTCGACATGCTCGGTGCCGCGCATCAAAAGACGCCGTAGCACCCGGTCGAAATCATAGAGGGCAGCGACGCGTTCGAACGTCGTGCCGGGAAGGAAACGCGGACCCGCCTGCCCCTTCGGATGCTCGAAATAGAGCCAGTATGCGCTCAGCCGGTAGTAACTCACATGGCGGAGCCACGCCTCGGCAGCCGGCTCGTCGGCGACGATCATGCCATTTGCCCGGAGGTGAGCAATTTGCTTCGTGTAGGTGAGGGTTGGTTTGGAATAGGGCCGTGACATGGACCATCGTCATGCGTCAACGGCGCCCAAAATAAAAGACCCGCCCAGTGTGCATATCCTTACGGACAGAGGCCGGGCGGGTGCGATTGATGCCCACATAGGGTACGAAGGCGAACAAATCAATAACAAGCGTTGCAGCGCGACACGAAATAGGGCCCCTTCGACCAAGCCTCAGGGAACAATGGTGCGCGTGCCCAAAAAGCGCCGCCTAGGATCGCAGCAGCAAGTCAGGGAGCCGGAATGCGTGCCTCGAGCTCAGCGATGCGCTCCGAACAGATTGTATGCACAGCACGGCCAAGTTCCTCGACACGCGCTGCGAGCCAAACGAGGTCCGCCTCGCTGATGCGATAATGTTTGGAGTACCGGGCCTTCACATAGGCCTCCTTCAGCTTCTCGAAGCGCGCACGATCGGCCTTCAACTCACGAGGCCAAGCATCCACCAACCGCATGTCGATCCGTTCTGCCTGAGTACGAAGGAACCCGAGATTGTGGACATGCGGCGTGTAGAAGGTGCAGACCAGCAGGACGCCATGATAAAGGCCTTCGGCAGTCTGATGAAGGTCAAATGCAGCTTGCTTAGTGTAGCCTTTGCCAATGAGGAATTGCGCGCTTTCATAGCGCTTCATTGAATTGGGATACCACTCCTCAAAATACTCCCGTGCCATCGCCAATGCCTGCTCGGGCGTCTTCGGCTTCGGCTGGTGCAATTCCTTGTCGTCATATTCGTAGAGCGCGATCCCGTCGCGCGCGACGTCCATGAAAAAATACCGCCCGTGCGCGAGCCCGTCATTTACCTCCTGCAGGGTGTGAACGATGAAGTTCACCGGCGTGTGCAACGTCTTGTCGATCGCGAGCTCGCGTGTCAGCCGATCGTCGAGCTTTGCCCAAAAGTCGACCTTGTCGGTGAGACGCTTGTCGTTGACGATGATCAGGAGATCGAAGTCCGAGCGATAGCCCTTGGCGGTGTGCGGCTCGTCGACCCAGCCGCCGCGCGCATAGCTGCCATAGAGGATGATCTTGTCGATCCGCCCCTTCTTCTTCCAGCTCATAGTGCCGAGCGCGAGGGCATCCTCGAATTCTTCGAAGATGATCGCCTTCACGCGCTCGAGTTCGCGCTGCTTGTTGGCCGGGAGATGATCGAGATCGGTTCGCATGACTGTTCTCACCTGTGTAATTTCGTTCGCCGGATGGCAAGCGCCGTCAGATCCAAATCGGCACCTCAACCGCCTTCCTTGATGCGAAAATCCCAGACCGGGATGCCGAACGCCCGCGCCTTGTCGACAAGATTGTCCTGAATGCCGGTGCCCGAGAAGACGATCAGTCCGGTGGGCATCGCGTCGATCAGCCGCTCGTTGCGCTTGAAGGGCGCGGCCTTCTTGTCGCGGTTCCAGTCGGGGCGGAACGCGACCTGCGGCACGCCGCGCGTATCAGCCCAGCAGGCAGCGGCGCGCTCGGCGCCGGTCGGGGTCGCGCCGTGGAGCAACACCATGTCGGCATGGCGCGCATGAACCTTGTCGAGCGCCGACCAGATATGCCGGTGATCGTTACACCCGGGCCCGCCCGAAAAGGCGATGCGCGTGCCCTCGGGGATCAGCGCCTTGGCCTTCTCCCGCAAGCGGCGGTCCATGAAGTCGCGGCTGTCGATCATCGCCGCGGTCATCGTCTGGTGCCGGATACGCGAACCGGTGCGCGGGACCCAGGCCTTGCGGGCGTGGATGCGATACTGCTCGGCGGCGCATTCGCGGAAAAATTCCATCGTATCGCGGCGCTCGATCAGGGTGATGCCTTCAGAGATTGCGCGTTCAAGTTCGACCGAGCGGATTTCGCTGCCGTCCTGCGTCCGCTGAAGGTCGCGCTGTTCCGCCTCATTGCGATCGAGCTCGCGCTCGATTCGCGCGCCCGCGCCGTGGAAGAGATTGACGACGCCCCAGAGCAGGTCTTCGAGATCGGGTTCGATCCGCGTATCCACCAGGCATCCCGCGAGCGCATCGAAGATGTCTGCGACGGCGCCGCCGGCGAGCCGGTCGTCGGGAAGTGGGCGACCGTCGGGTTCGTCCTCGAAGGGGCGATAGCCATAGAGCTGCATTTCCTGGAGGAGCTGTGCGCTCGCTCCGGCCTGGGAGGGCTCTTCGGGTTCAAGATGGTCGGCACTATAGGGCATGACGCTGGTCTCCGGGGAAGCCGCGCCTTTCGCGGCCTTCGCGGCGACGCCTCGCGGCACGCAGGTCGGGCCCGCACCGCAAAGGGCTTGCCCCGGCGCGGCCGAAGCGTGAGCGAAGGATGGCGGACGAAGGCTATTTTGCCTCGCGATGCAAAGGGGCGTGAGCCCCGGCGGAAAATAGCCGCGCGGCCGCCATTGCGGTTCCCGCCCCGCGTGCCGCAGTCGCCCTCCTGCGAAGGCCGAAGGCGCGGCCCTGCAGAACCGCCACCGCAAAAATGCCGACACCGCCGCCGCCATGCCCTCCCCTTGCCGGCCGCCTCAGCGAAGGAGGAAATGGTCAGCGTCGTCCGCCAGCAGCAAAGACCTGAGGCGGTCGGCCAATCGCGCCCGGCCCAGCGCGCAGAGGTCGTCGTTAAAGTCATCCCGCTCGGGGCCGAGCGGCAAGATTTCGATCCCCGCAGCGCCCGCCCGTTCGCCAAGCGTCGCCAGCGCCGCGGCTCCCGCCGGATCCTTGTCGAACGCGACATAAAGGCGTCGCAGTGCCTGCGGAAAGGCAATGGCCGCGAGATGCGCCGCGGACAGTCCCGCCATCATGGGCATCTCCGGCAGCAGTTCGCGAAGCGACAGGATGGTCTCGATGCCCTCGCCAGCAGCCATGACCGGCCCGGCGGGTCCGAACCGGACTCCATGTCCCAGCAAATGACCCATCGCGCGGCGCGGCGAGGCGACCGGCGCCTTGCCTCCTGCCGGATCGAGCCAGGTGCGATGGACGCCGGTAATTTCGCCGCTATCGTCGGTGACCGCCGCGATCATCGCCGGCCAGGCGGTTCGGACACCGGGCATATCATCACTCGATGGCCGGTAATGGCAGCGTGGATGAACGCGGATCGCGCCGCGGCCTGCGCCGTTGCCAATACCGCGAGATGCAAGATAGGCGGCAGCCAAGGTGCCCGCGATCGGCTTGGACGCCTCCCAAAGCCGCCGCGCCGCAGCGGGAGTGCCCATCGCAGCCATGCGCGAGCGCGAAGACGTCGATCCAGTCGGCCACGACGTCGGCATCGGTAAGCTCAGAAATCGCCGCGCCTCGGAAAGCGTCTCGCGCATCGCGCTGTGGCCGCAGCTGGCGGCGATTAGATCGAGCAGGTCGCCATGCTCGCCGCTCGCGGCATCGGTCCATTTGCCGGGGCGGCCGCGCGTCTCGCCCGCGCCCGAGAGGAGCACATAGAGGCTGCGACCCGGCGTGCCCCGGACATCGCCGACCAGCCAGTAGCGGCCTTCGCGGCGGCCGTTCGGGAGATAATGACGGCACACCGCCTCGGCATTTTCTGCAAGACGGCGCGCGATTTCTGAAATGCTGTCCATAGGGCTCTCCGGCGACGGACGCGGGCGCGGCCGATGCCCAAGACCGGCGCGCTCGCGCAAACGGCGCCGACAGCCCCTGCCGGCAGAGGACAGGCTGATGCCACAGGGCGCGCGCCGATTACAACAAAATGCGGCGGCAACCGGCAGGAGTCCGGTCGCCGCCGAGCGATAATGAGACGGCGCGGCCGAAGCCGCCCCGTCCGTCGTCATTCAGCAGCAATGGGCAATTCGTCCCAATCTCCGTCGCCATCCTGGCCGATCTTGGCCGCACCAGCTTCACTGCCGGCTTCACCGACGTCGGCCACGGAGCCGTCGACTTCGGCGACATCCACGTCATCGCCAGTCGTCTCCTCGACCGGCGTGCGCATCGGCTCGGGCAGCCAGTCCGATTCCTCGAGCAGCTTCTCCGCCTCACGCGCCATATCGGGCTTTTTCAAATGGTCGATCATGCCGGCGAATTCTGCACCCCGCGCCTCGGTGACATCGGCGAGCAAACGCGCCTTGGTCACCCCGCGGAAATAACCCTCTGCGGTGGGCCGCCATCCCGCGGCGACGACGTCGAGATGGACCGCACGCGCGAGCACATGGCTGTGCGCGATGCGGCGTGCGACCCTGTTATGCGACACGCGGCCGTTCGCATATTTGGGGACGATCTCGGCTTGGGCATTGACGCCGAGCGAAGCACAATGGGCAAAGAGGCTCGCCTGTTCGGCCGCGTCGAACGCGAGCAGCGCATCCCACAACTCGACGTCTTCCTTCGGCAGCTTCTCGCGCCACGCCTGATGCCGCGCCTCGATCGACCGCGCCGGAGCACATTCGCGAAGCCCGGCGGGCTCGTTCGTGAAATAGACGGTCGACACCGACAGTTCGAGACAGGTCTCGTGGCTGGTCCGGTAGAAAACCGACAGGACGAGCGCGTGGAGGACCGCGCCGAAGGCGGCCGCAGGACTTTGCGCAAAGGCATCCTGCAGCGCGAGCGTCCGCCATGCAGTGAGGTCCGAGACCAGTCGCTCGGGAAGCGGCTTCAGCCCCTCCTCCTCGGGTTCGTCGGGACTGGCGTCAGTTTCGGTCACCGCATCAGGCTCGACCGCACCCTCGCCGCCGGTTTCGCCGTCAGCGGAGCCTTCGTCACTATCGCCGCCCTCTTCGGTTTCAGTAACCGGTTCGTCCTCGGGCCGAACGAAGCCGCGATCGACCCGGATCGTGCCATCATAATCGATCGACACGAACACACCCGCATAGCCGATTTCGGTTTCGTCAAAGATCTGGGGCCGATCGCTTAGAGCGCCGATTTCGGCCTCGATCGCCTCGAGCCGCGCATGCACGTCTTCCGGCACCTCGGGTTCGTCGGACCATTTGTCGGACAGCGCGTCGGCTTCTGCTTCGAGCGCGGCGACCTTCGCCTCCTCCTCTTCGGTCATCGCGACCTCGGTGCTCTCGAGCCAACGCATTCCGCGCGTCGCATGATAGGGCATGTCGATCGCGGTCTGCACCCATTTCCAGCCCTCCTGGTCAATGCGCTCGGCGATCGCAGTCAGCTTCTCGTCGACGAGACGATCGAGCAGCGGAGGGTCGGTGAGCCAGCCGCCGTCATCCGCCTCGAACAGGTCGCGCACGATGCAGCCGCCCGCCGCAAGATAGGCATCGACGGTGACGAAGCGCACCCGCTTGTCGGCGGCGCGGACGCTGTTCTCGGTCAGCTTCTGGCGGATAAAGGCCGGCGACTTGTTGAAGCTATGGGCAAGCAGTTCCCATACCTGCACCTGGCGCTCATGATATTCCGAGACCGTGAAGGCCATCAGCTGGTCGAGCGTCATATCGCCCGCCGCATAGAGCTCATGCAGCTCCGGCGACACCGATGCGAGCTTGAGGCGCTGACGCACAACCGCGGGCGTCACGCGGAAATGCGCAGCGATCGCCTCTTCCTTCTCGCCCCTGTCGATGAGCCGCTGCATGCCCCGGAACTCATCGAGCGGATGGAGCGGTTCGCGGAAGGTGTTTTCTGCGAGCGAGTCCTCTTCGGCGGTAACGGGGTCGTCGACCGCCTTGACGACGCAGGGCACCGGCGCCTCCTTGGCGAGGCGCTTGCGTTTCACCAGCACGGCCAGCGCAGAGTAGCGACGGCCACCGGCAGGTACCTCGAACAGGCCGGTTTCCGAGCCGGTCTCGTCGAGATTGGGCCGCACGTTGAGACCATGCAGGAGGCCGCGCCGTTCGATATCGTCGGCGAGATCTTCGATCGTCACGCCGTTCTTCACCCGGCGGACATTGGACTGAGACAGGATAAGCCGGTCGAACGGGATATCGCGCGACGGGCTGAGGGTGATTTTACGCTTGGCATTGGCCATGGCCATTCTCCATGACGGGCCGCCGGAAGACACTCTCCCGGCTCGTCAGCCCGTCATGGCGGAGGCGCGACCCTCTTCCTCGATAGGGAGAGAGCCGCGCCTCAGGGTCTGGCGAAATGGCTGCGGGTCAGGCCGCAATGGCGAACGGATCGACGGCCGCATGAATGGGCTGCGCGCGACCCATCCAGGGTTCGGGCCGGATGCATCGCACCCAGTCCGCGAAGCTCGGGATGAAACCGAGATCCTCGCGGACATGCTGCTCGCCGATCAGGCGGACCGGCACGGTGCGCCCGGTGGAGATGGTGATGGCCGGGCCGAAGAAGCGTTCGAGCATGAAAATGCCCTCGGCATGGTGGCGCAGCGCGCGATGCCGAAAATCGGCGATGATCAGCTTCGAGGGCTCGTCGAACCACTGATGCAAGGGCTGGAAGTCCTCCGGCGTCCCGCCCCATTTCTTCACGCTGGACAGCGCGTGATGGTAGCAATGTCCCATGACGCCCTCCTTCAAAATTCGTGGGTGAAGAGTTCGCTGGTCTCGTAGCGCTCATTATAATCGAGCGTGATGAGTCCGGCGGCGACGTCGAAGGTGAAGTCGCCATATGCGCCCTCATTATTCTCCCACCCGCTGTGGCTGGATTGAAGCAATGTGTAGGCCAAGCTGTCGATCGCCTCGCCGAGCGGTTCCGTGACCGCTTGGGGCGCGTCGTCGCCATAGCCGATTTTCTGCAGTTCGACGGCGGTCTCCGGGATCGGGCGCTCGACGCCCTGCTCGTCCAGCGCCGTAACCTCCTCGATCTGGCCGCTGTCGCCGGAGCCGTCGAAGCGGACCATGACCTTGGCGATGCCCTGCTCGCCGAGGGTATTCAGCAAGGCGGCCTTATTGGCCGGGAGCAGCTCGGCGACGCGCTCCTCATAGGCGGCGTATCGGCTCATGACCTCGGTAAAATCCACGGCGGCCACAGGCGGTGTAGCGGGGGTCTCTTCGTCCATTGTCCTTCTCCATAACGGACCGCCGGAAAACATTCTCCCGGCTAGGCAGCCCGTCACGAGGCCCCGGCTTCCCTCTTCCTCTCATGGGGCCGCCACCGGCGGACCCGGACAAGCCCGCGTCGTCAGCCGCGTCCCGAAAGCCGGCGGGCCGCCGCGCGAAGGCGCTGCTCGCCGATGATGATCGAGCCCGCAGCGCGGGCGGCCTCGGCGTAGACCGAGAGCGGATGCGCTGCCTCGAAATGGAGATCGCGCTCGATGCCGAGACCATAGGGCAGCCGCACATCCTCGAGTTCGGCGGCCGAGAAGCTGCCCAGTTCCGGGCAGCCGAACCCCAGATCGGCGAGGCCGAACAGGGTGCCGTCCGCGTCGATTTCGGTTGCGAGCCAAATCGCGGCGCCGACGGGATTGAAGAAGCGAACGACCGGTTTCGGATCGGGTTCGCGCAATCCCCGCTCGATCGCATCGAACCGGGCGCGGGCGTTGGCCGCAAGTTGGGCGGCGATTTCGGGGGTGAGCAGTTTCATGCGGCGATCCCTTCGATCTGCACTTCGTCATTGGCGTTGCAGTGCACGAGCGACGCGGCCGCGTCCGGTGCGGACCGGAAGGCGAGCAGAAAGTCGGCTGCTTTCGACGCAGCGCTGGCGGCGCGGAGGATCGCGCGATGATCCTCACGGATGATGTCAAGCCAGGAGCCGATATAATCGGCATGGCGCACGCTCGGCGCGATGCCGAGCGCCGCGCAGACGAAGGCCCCCGCCATTTCGGCGATCAGTTCTTCATGACCATAGGGCTTCGAACCAAAGCTGCCGGTCTGGTCGCGACCCAGACGGCTGTAATGCCCTGTCCAGTGGCCAAGTTCGTGGAACGCGGTCCGGTGCCAGTTGATCGGTTCGTAAAAATCGTCGGGGCGCGGCACCGCGACGAAATCATGGCGCGGGCTGTAATAGGCCGACGCTCCGCCGATCCGGAAGTCGGCGCCGGTGGCGGCGATGAGCGCCTCGGCCTGCGGCAGGATCAGACCCTCGGGGACCGGCGGCGCGGGAACATGATATTTGTCAGGCAGACCGTCGCACTGGTCCACCGAGAAGACGGTGAACTGCTTCAGGAAGGCAAAGCCGCCCTTCCGCTCGCCCTTGCCGTCCTTGCTCTGCTCCGATGCGTCGGTTCCCGCCCGCCGCGTGTAGACGACGCCGATGCCGCGCTCACCGCGCCGGACCGTAGCGCCGAGCGCGGCGGCCTGCCGAAAGGTCAGGAAACCATGTCCCCGAAAATCCCGGGTCACGATCGCGTGCCACAGCGTCAGGATGTTGATGCCGCTGTAGCGCCGGTCGCTCACGACATTATAAGGGAGACCGACCGCTGCCTGACCTGCATTCCATGGTTGCACCCAGGGAAGGCGTCCGGCTTCGAGCTCGGCAATGATCCGGCTGGTGATCTCTTCATAGAGCGATGCGCGCGCGCCGCCCTGCGGGTGGGATCCTGGTTGATGGGGCATTTCTGGTCTCCGTGGCGGACCGGCGGCGAGCCTCTCTTGCCGCACCCAATCCGTCCCGGTTTCCGGGGCCCCTCGTCCTCCCGCGCGGTGCCTGCCACCGCGCGGCCGACGCTCGTCGACGATCAACGGACTGACGCGGCTGCGGGAGGACTTGTCAAAATGTTCCCTCTATGTTCTCATAGTGCCATGGACAAGATCGATACCGCCCGAGTCGCCGAGACCATTCTTTCCGCCCCCGGCTGGGCGCGCGTGGGGATTACCGCGCCGACGAGTCACATCCGGGTCGAGGCGGCGTTCGAGCTGGCGCGTGCGATCGTCGAGAGCGTCCGTGCCGGTGCGGAGCCTGCGAGCCCCGACCAGCTTGGGCTCTCCCTGTGACGTGGGCGGCTGGACAAAGGAGGGTCAGCCCCGTGCGACCCACATCTTCGAGGCGGCGGCCTGGTTTCGCGCGATCAAGCCGGTGTGTCGCTGCGGACACAGCGCGACGTTCAATCCCTATGGCATCTGGTGGCGCTTCCAGTGCAAGATGTGGGACGATGATCTTGGCAAGGCACGCCAAAAATTCTGGTGCGTCCGCTGCGGCGCGCGGACGTGCAAGCGCGTTCGCCCGGTTCGGATCGAGCTCGTCGATCCCGGTCCCGACGATATTGCCCTGCCCATGCCCGACGAACGCGAATGGAAGCGCGCGCTCAGCCGCTTTCGCGCTTGAGGACTGAGCTTATGGATATCGAGACGGACGACGCGCTTATCGGCATCGGCAAGCTTCACCGCGTTATGGTGTGGGACGGCCAGCGCGAGCGCGAGAAGGAAATGCTCTGGGGCTTGCCCTCGCGCGATGCCGAGATATTCCAGATCCCGCTGCTGAAGTCCGAGACTGCCATCATCGACCGACCGTGCCTGCTGCTCGCCAACGAGTTCGGTCTCGTGAAGCGGGGGAAGACGATTTATGCCGCGAGCCTCATCACCGACGAGCCCTTCTTCTGCATCGCCGCGGTCTGGCGCCCGGCGCACCGCCTGTGGCCCGAGAGTTTCGCGGCGCTCACCGTCCCGGCTTATGACGATCTGGCGCCGCACAAGGATCGCCATGTCGCGGTCGTGCGTCCCGAGGACTGGTTTGACTGGCTGATGGGAACGCGGCCGCCGCTGGACATATTGCGGGCCTTCCCCAAGAATAGCTTCAGCATCATGCCGCCGATCCAGCAGACTTTCGACGAAATGCTCGGCGCGGCCTGACCGAAACCGCCCAAGGGGACCGCCGCTATATGCAATCTTGTGACCCTGAAGGCTTCGGTCGCAGAAGTGGCCTCGGCGTTCGGCGCGCGGCGTCCGCTCACCAATGCGCAACCAGGCGAAGTCTATCCCGGAGGTCAGGGCTTTGTGATCCGCGAGGATGCGGGCAAGCGCGCGCTGCAGTCGATGACCTGGGGCTTTCCCGTGCGGCTCAAGCATATGAAGCCGACGAGCAAGCCGAAGCCGGTGAACAATGCTCGCGACGACAAGCTGATGACCTTTTGGCGGACCTGGTTCACCAATCCCGCCCAGCGATGCCTGATCCCGATCACGGCCTTCGCGGAGGCCGAAGGCGAGGAGGGCCGAATGACGCGCACTTGGCTCAGCATCACCGACCAGCCGCTCGCAGCCTGCGCGGGATTGTGGCGGCCGACAGACGAATGGGGCGATTGCTATACGATGGTGATGGTCGACGCGACCGAGGAACTTTTCGACATCCACGACCGGATGCCGGTCATCCTCCATGCGGCAGACCATGACGCCTGGCTGCATGCCGCGCCGGACGAGGCGATGAAGCTGGTCGCCAAATATCCCGCCGATCGGCTCGCGGTCGAACGCACCGACGTGCCCTGGTTCAGCCGCAAACCGCCCGCCGCCGAGGCCCCGACGCTTCTGTAGCACCGGCATGAACAAAAACCCGGCGAGTTCGCTGGTCGCGTTTCAATCGGCGCCAAGAAAATGGCGCCGGCCCGGCGCAAAAGGCTGCGAACATAACCTGTGTTAATTCAGGAAACCGTAGCGTTAACGGGGCCTTGACTCTCCCGCTGAGCGAGGTAGCCAAGACACCTCTTTTCGATCTTCGATGCGACCTAGACGATTCGGGGAGGGGGGCGACTTTCGATGTGGCTCCTGCGATATCGGAAGCCGGAAGGGCCTCGTCGAAAGACGGGCCCTTTTTCGTATGTCCTTCATTACCGGCCACTGTCATGCTCCTGCTATGACCCGCGAAACGAAATGGAAAAGTCGCGCTATTGCGATCGAATTCTGGCTTCTCTCGGCCTTGGTCGCGGGATCGTTCATCGCCGGCCTCATCGCCGCGATCCGATCGCTTGTCGGCAGCTGACCGGACGGACGCCGCCCGAACAAAATCAAACGCCCGCCCTTCGGCGGATGAAGTGTCAAACTGGGTCCATCTCCGGAACACCAGGTCTTTACGCCATGTTTCCGACTGTTAGACCAAGGCGACCGATCGATCGCCGCGTCGAGGCCGCGAAAAGAGCAGCTCGCCCGGCGGTGCAGGACCCGTCGGTGGCATGTCCATCCTTCGTACGCCTCGGAAAGGAACCGACAGCGCGCGATCCAATGGAGCGGACCGCGGGCAGCCGGGTCGGGACCGTGCCAGCGGCCGATGATCAGACGTGAAGCATTTTCATTTGACGGAGGAACTCGCACAGGAAATCACTGGTGCACGCAGAGAAGAACAGCTTTTCGCAGCGCTCGCGAATGCGACCGGGCGCATGGGGTTCGATCATTTTGCCCTCGCCTTCGACCGGCGAGGACATGATGGCGCTTCGATGCTTGTCCATAATTATCCGGACGCTTGGGCGAAGGTCTATGTCGGCTTCGACCTCAGCGCCACCGATCCCATCCGCCGCGCCGGCGAGCGGTCGATCACGGGATTCCAGTGGCGCGATGTGGACCGCTACATTCCGCTGTCGCGTGGCGACCGGCAATTGCTGAATGTCGCACGCGAGAGCGGGGTCGGCGACGGATTCACCGTTCCGCGCCACTTGCCCGGCGAAGCGACCGGTTCCTGTTCCTTCGCCGTCAGTCCGCGCGCGGTCATGCCGGCCGACATGCTGCACGCCGCCGAGATTCTTGGCGCGATCGCTATCGCGTCGGCCCGTGAATTGATCGGGTCTTCTCCCTTGCGGCCGCGCCCCGTCCTCACCGAGCGTCAACGCGAATGCGTCCTCTGGTCGGCGCGCGGCAAGACGGCAGGCGAGATTGGCGACATCCTGGGGATCAGCGAAGAGACGGTGGTGCGCCACCTCAAGATGGCCCGCGACCGTTATTCGGTCCACTGCCGCTCGATGCTCATCCTGTGCGCACTGTTCGACGGGCTGATTGGCTTTTCGGACATCTACGACTGGTGGCGACCGAATTAAGGCCGGAGCAAAATCGCGAAATGCTTGCCCAGAAATGGGCATAGGCGACCCGCGGGATTGATGGTCTGATTCCAGCTCCACAAGCCAAGGAATTCTTATGATCACTCAATCCACGCGGGCGCATGATGCGCCCGGGAATGCCGCGCTGCGCGCCATGTTCGCGGCCCGTAAACAGGTTTTCATCGACCAACTGAAATGGGATCTACCTGCTCTCGACGGCCGTTTCGAGATCGACCATTTCGATACGCCGGATGCCCGTTACCTGATCCTGCTCGATCCTGTCGATCTGCGTCATCGGGCATCGGCACGGCTGCTGCCGACGACGGCCCCGCACCTTCTCGGCGACGTCTATCCGCAGCTTTGCACCGACGGCCCGCCGTGCGGCGAAGGCGTGTGGGAGATCAGCCGCTTCTGCCTCGATCCTGCGCAAACGCGTGCCGAGCGCCGCGACGCCCGTAACCAGCTTGTTACCGCGCTCGCCGATCATGCTTTGCGGAATGGCATAGGCCAGTATGTCGGCATCGCCGAAGAGAGCTGGTTCGATAAGATCAGCAAATTCGGATGGACCTGTCGCACGCTTGGCCCGGTCCACACCGATGGTAGCTGCGACCTTCTCGCGCTCAACATCTACATCGACGAGGACACGATCACAGGCCTCAAGCGCACCGGGACCCACGCGCCGCTTGCCCTCAAGTTCGAGGAAGGCGGGGAGCGCGCACAATGAAAAAGGACCTGAACGAAGCCGATCTTCCTGGCTTGCTCGTCGATGAGCTGCGCCGCAAGGGCTATTGCATCATTCGTAATGAAGCGACTGCGCGGGTGCATGCGCTCGCACAGGATCTCGACCCGATTTTCGCCGAGACGCCTTTTTGCGAAGGCAATTTCTACGGTCGCCGCACGAAGCGGTTCGGCAGCCTGCTCCGACGCTCGCGGCATATGGCCGATCTCGTGCTCAACCCGATCATCCTGCCAGCCGTCGAGACGATCCTCGGGACGGGTTGCGACCGGATCCAGCTGAACCTCACGCAAGCTATCGAGATCCATCCCGGCGAAGTGCGGCAATTTCCGCATCGCGACCAGGACATGTGGCGCGGCGCAGACGGAAGTCAGGAATATCTGGTCAACGTGCTTTGGCCGCTGACACCATTCACCAAAGACAATGGAGCGACACGCATCTTTCCGAAGAGCCACGGCGCCACCGGCATGGCGAAGACCGATCTTGGCCTGCCGATTTCTGCCGAGTGCGCACCCGGATCCGCCATCTGCTTCCTCGGATCGACCGCGCATGGTGCTGGCACAAACCTCAGCAAGGAGGTCCGGCGCGGCGTCCTCGTCAGCTACAGTCTCGGCTGGCTCAAGCCCTATGAGAATCTGTGGCTTGCCTACCCGCCCGACGTCGCGAGGCATTTTCCGCCGGAACTCGCCGCGCTCGCGGGCTACGCGCAGCACCGGCCCAATCTCGGGAATTATGAAGGGCAATGCCCATCGGTTCTCCTGCGGGACAAGATAACCGCAAACCTCGGCGCGATCGACGCGCTTCGCCCCGATCAGGCCGACGCCGTTGCCGAATTCGCTGCCGCGGAAAGGAGCAGCCTATGAGTCCCGCGCATGTTTTCGAGCCGACCTATGAAGCGATCAAGCGGCGGTTGAAGACCGGCGAGTGGCCTACTGGATCCCGCATCGAGACCGCGCGCCTCGCCGATAATCTCGGCGTCAGCATGGCCCCTGTGCGCGACAGCCTGTTCCGGCTAAATGGCGAGCGCATGGTCGATTTCTCGCCGGGTGATGGCTTTCATGTGCGTGGGCTCACGGAGACCGAGTTTCGCGATCTGCTCGAAATGCACCTGATCCTTCAACTCGCCGCGCTCGCGACGGCTCCCAACGGACCGGTAGCGACGATATCTGCCGATCAACCCTATCCCGATCGCATCGCCGACCTGTTTATCGCAATGGCTGAACGCTCGGCGAACAGCGAGATCGTCGCGAGCATCGCGGCGATTGGCGACCGACTTCAGCAATCGCGGCATTTCGACGCGGTCATACTGGTCGACGTCGAGGCCGAATATCGGCGGATCGAGGCCGCCGTTGCCGGAGCAGAATCCCAGGCCGAGGTCCGCAATCTGCTGCTCGGCTACCATGAAAGGCGTGCGCATGAAGCGGCGAGTTATGCCCGCACGATTGGCAGTCATCCCGGACGCCAGTCCTGACATGCATTCGGCGGGGCCGAGCTTTCACTTGTCAGCGCCGCCCAGAATTGACATGATTCTACCGCGCAGGAGCATTCCTGGCAGTTTCTGCGCGGAATTTTTCGCCAGTCATCATATGCGCCAGTCCTTGACCGGACCGGCGGCCCAACCGGACCATGGATCGCGACAGCGACCAGACGGCGGCAAAGCACTGGGAGATGGGTATCCGGCTGCGACCGGCTGGTCCCGCTCGTGCCTCCGGAATTATCTGTCGTGTCTTCCTGTACTTGCGGCGATCGCGCCCCAACGCGTCACCCCTTTTCGGTGTCTTCGGCCTGCCACGCGCATCCGGAAGATCGGCCGCCGGCTGTCGAAGAGCGGCCTGAAACCGAGCAAGCCCTGGAAGCCGCCTATCGCTTGCATCGGACGTCGCTCTTTCACTTTCTGCGTCGCAAGGCGGGACCGGAGGAAGCGCCGGACCTGGTGCAGGAAGTCTTTGCGCGTGCGGCAGGCAGCGCCCAGCGCAACCAGCTTGTTAATCCGGGCGGGTTTCTTCGGCGCATTGCCCAGAATCTTCTGATTGACCGCGCGCGGCGCCAAAAGTCCGCGCCGGCGGTCTTTTTCCCGCTTCGCGAAGACAGCGATGCGATCGCCCCCGCCGCGCAGGAATGGAATCTCGAAGCCGCCGATCTGCTGCGGCTTTACGAGGCGGCGGTTGACGCCATGCCGCCGAAGACACGGCGCGTTTTCCTGATGCACCGGGTGGACGAACTCAGTTATCGCGAGATACATGAGCTGCTCGGCATCAGCATCGCGACGGTGGAATATCATATGATGAAGGCGCTTGGTCAGATTTCGAAGGTGGTGGACGGCGGCCGATGACCGACATAAGCGACGGCGACTATCCGGTCGATGAGATCGCCCGGGCCTGGCTGATCAAGATGCGCGGCGAAGACGCGGGTGCGGTCCGCGGAGAGTTTGAAGCCTGGCTTCTCGCATCGGCCGATCATGCCGAAGCCTACCGCCGCGCCGAACGCCGTATGTCGGCACTGGCGGTTCTCAAGTCATCACAGCGCCACGGGACGAGCCATGCCGAAGAACGGCAGGGCCGGGTTCGCGGTTGGCTGCCATGGGGCGCTGCCGCAACGGCCATCGGGCTGCTGATCCTTGCGTTCGGGGCCGGTGGCGCCTCCCTTCCCGGCCAACCCGGCACCGCCTCGATCGCGCGCGCTGCCGAGCCGCTGATGACGCAGCGCGGCGAAATCCGCACCTTTCGGCTCGCCGACGGCTCGAGCGCGACGCTCGATACCGACAGCCGGCTGGACGTCGCGTTCGGACATGGCGAGCGCAGCGTCCGCCTGATCAAGGGGCGGGTGCGCCTTTCGATCGCCAGGCAAGACGTGCCGCTTCACGTTGAGGCGGGACAGGGCATGACAAGCGCGAACGATGCCGAGATCGATCTGAGCGTCGACGAAGTCGGAACCGTCACGGCGGCCATTCGGCGCGGCGAAGCCGATTTACGTCCGGATGCGAAGTCCCACGTGGCAACTCCGCTCACGCACGGCGACATGCGGACCTATTGGCGGGATGGCAGCCTGAAGCAGACTGGTGGGGCGGCTCACATTCCCGCGGGCTGGCCCGAGGGCTGGGCCGAATATCGCTCGATACGGCTTGATCGGCTGGTTGCCGAGGCCAACCGCTACGCCGTGCTGCCGATCATAATCGACGACGGTTCGATCGCAGCGCTCGATGTGTCGGGACGCTTCCACATCAACCAGACCGAGCGGTTCGCCGAACGAATCGCAAGCTTGTTCGAACTCCGCGCAGACCGCACGGCAGATGCCATTTATCTGCGCCGCCGATAATTTTTTCACCGATCGACTAAGGGGGCCCACTTCGGCCCGTCAACGCACTCCCACTGGCCGCCTCCCTGAAGCGCGGTCGAGAAGATGGGGGAGTGAATATGTTGAAGACGTCCCGTTCGTTGGCCCTGCTGCTGGCCGGCAGCGCCGCCTGTTTCACGCCGACGGCCGCGCTTGCCATGCAGCAACAGCGCCAGTCCTATGACCTGCCCGCGCAGGATCTGGGAGACGCATTGCGCAGCGCGGCGGCTTTGGCCGATATCGAACTATACGCCTCCTCGCGTGACCTTGAAGGAAAGACTGCGCCCGCGCTCAAGGGCGAGCTGACACCGCGCGAGGCGATCGAAGCGCTTCTGGACGGCAGCGGGCTCGTTGCCCGCTTTGATGCCCGGTCGGTGGTCATCTTGAGCGGCACTTCTGCTCGGTCCGCGACCGCCGTCGAGGCCGAACCCATTGTCGTCACCGGGTCGCGGATCGCCGGCGCGCCCGCAGCGGCACCCATCATCGAAATCACCTCGGATGATATTCGCACTGCGGGCCATGCCGATCTGGGCGAAGTCGCGCGCAGCCTGCCGCAGAATTTCGGGGGAGGTCAGAACCCGGGCATCGGATCGGGCCAAGGCGTCCAGAACCAGAATGTGAACGTGAACGGCGCGTCGACCTTCAACCTTCGCGGCATTGGGCCAAACGCGACGCTGACCTTGCTCAACGGCAACCGCTTTGCCTACAGCGGCACGCAAAGCGTGATCGACATCAGCGCTATTCCCACGGCGGCGGTCGAGCGGATCGAGGTCGTGACCGACGGTGCATCGGCCATCTATGGCGCCGATGCGGTGGCGGGCGTCGTCAACATCCTGCTGCGCAAAGATTATGAGGGCGTGACCACGAGCGCGCGGATCGGCGGATCGACCGATGGCGGCAACTTGCAGCAACAATATAATATTGTGGGGGGAGCCAAATGGTCTGCGGGCGGCTTCCTGGCCACCTATGATTTTTTCGACAACAGCGCGATCCTCGCGCGCGACCGCAGCTATGCTGCGACAAGCAATCCGCTCTCGACCTTCTACCCCGAGCTCAAGCGCCACAGCGCTCTGCTCAGCGGTCATCAGGAGTTGGCGCCCGGCCTCCGCGTCCAGGCCGACCTGATATACAAGCGCGGCGACATGGCGTCAGTGCGTGGACTGTTCGCGGACCGTCCGATCACGACCCGCGGGATCGTGGTCCATAATGAATTCGAAAGCTTCGGCGTCGCACCCAGCCTTGAAGCGGACCTTGGCGGATCTTGGAGCGCGCGGGTTTCGGGCTTCTACGGTTCCGACAAGACCTATGGGGTCACGCAGAATTTTACCAACGGCGTTGCGCCGCCCTCTCTTCGGATCATCAACAATCGCAGCCTGAGTGTCGAGGCTGGCGTCGAAGGCCCCCTGTTCGCCCTTCCGGCGGGCGATATTCGCCTCGCCGCGGGCGGCGGCTGGCGCAGCAATCGCCTGAACGCCTTGATTGCCGGCCGCGCGTTCGCGCCCACGCGCGACAATCATTACGCCTATGGGGAGCTCTACGTGCCGCTCGCCAGCCCGGCGCAGCATCTGTCCTTCGCGCATCGCGCATCGATAACGGCGGCGGTCCGCTTCGAGGATTATTCGGATTCGGGCAGCATCGCCGTACCCAAAATCGGCTTCGTCTATGCGCCGGCACCCGAGTTCAGTCTCGGCATTTCCTGGGGTAAATCCTTCAAGATGCCGACGCTGAACCAGCAGTATAGCGGTTACACGCCGGTACTCCTGCCCGTCACGGGCTATGGATCAATGTTCCCGGCGGGGTCCACCTATCTCTACCTTGGCGGCCCCAATCCCGATGTCGGTCCGGAACGATCCGAGAATGTCACGCTCAGCGCGACTTTCCGCCCTTCGAGCCGATTGCAGATCGTGATGAGCCTGTTCCGGATCGACTATCGCGATCGGGTCGCGCCGCCGTTCGGGTCACCGCTCGGCATCCTGACCAATCCGCTCTTCGCCAATCTCGTCACCTTCAATCCGTCGCCGGCCCTGCTCGCCGCAGCGATCGCGGGCGCATCGGACCCGCTCGGCAATGCGACCTCAGGACCCTACAACCCCGCCAATGTGATCGCGCTGATTGATGGGCGCGACCTGAACATTGCCTCGCAGCGCTATGAAGGTGCGGACCTGTCGCTGCGCTACCGCGCGCCGGTTGGCGCCCAGACACTGACGCTGACCGCCAACGCCACCTGGCTCGACAGCCGGCAGCAATTGCTGCCGGGGCTTCCGGTCACCGATCTCGCCGGCACCATCTTCAATTCGCCCCATTTTCGCACCCGGGGCGGCGCGACCTTCGGCGATGACCGCTTCACCCTTGCATCCTTTGTCAGCTTCACGGGCGGTGTCACCGACCGACGCCGCGCGGTGCCCGTGAAGGTAGCGTCGGTTACGACGATAGACCTTTCTGCGCGGGTAAAGATCGGCACGCTGGGCGAGATCAGCCTCAACGCGCTCAATATCTTCAATTCAAAGCCCGACATGACCGCCGTCGCGTCGCCCAGCGACACACCTTTCGATTCCACGAATTATTCGGCAGTCGGACGTTTCCTCGGCGTCACGATCAGCCGCGACTGGTGAGGTGGGTGTCTTGAGAAACGCCCGCCGATCCGGTCTCCCGGCCGCGACGCTCCTTGCCGCCGCGGCGCTCTCCCCTGCCGCCTTGGCAGGGGAGAGCAAGGGAAGGCCCTGGACCCTCGATGACATCCTCACCGTCCCCGAGGTCAATGAAATCGCACTATCGGAGAACGGCCGGCGCGCCATCTACTCCGCCGAGATCGCCGATCCTGGCGCCGGAAAACCGAGATCGCATATCCGTCTGCTCGACGTCGCCACGGGACGGCAGCGAGACATATTGACAGTCGACACTGTCAAGTCGCTGCGGCGCATTCCCGGTACGAGCGACTGGAGCGCCCTGCTCGATTTCGGCGATGGGCTGCAACTCTGTCGGATTGACGGCGAAGGCTCGGTGCAGCCTTTGATCGTCAACCCCTTGCCGGTGCCGGTCGGCAAGGCGGATATGTCCTTCGCGATCGGCGGAGGGATGCGGCCCTCGCGTATTGGCGTTCTCGACTATGACTGGTCGCCCGACGGTGCATGGCTGTGGTATTCGCAGCTGAGGACCAAGCCCGCAGGACCGCGCGTTCGCTTCGACGAGGATGTTAGCGCTCTTCAAGGCCGGCGGCGGTCCACGATCGACGTCGAAGTGGATTATTTTCTCCATGGTCCGGACGGTAAAAGCATCCACATGCTGACCCGGCCATCGAACGACCGGAGCGCGACGCGTGGCGGCGGCCAGATTCTGTGGCGCGGCGACGAGATCCAGTTTCGAGTGGAGACGCCGAACGGCTCGGCGGGCGGACGGTTCGAAATCCGGGCCTGGAACAGGGTCAGCAGAACGATGCGTACGCTCGCGTCCGAGACGGACCTTGAGACACTCTCGCTCCTCAGGGGCCCGCGCGGCGGTGAATTGGCGACCATCGGCGTGGGGGACAAGCTGGAACTCGCCGAGACCGGTCCGGACGGGAAACGCCGCAGCTACGGGCTTGTCGATTTCACGATCGGCGATACCCGATCGGTGGGCTTCGCCTCGCGAGCCGACGGTAAAAGGCTGGTCCTTGGAACCCGCAACCTTGCGACCGCGCGCTACGGGCTGGCTCTCATCGACGGCAAGAGCGTGAAAGAACTCGCCGGCCGCCACAGTCTGACGCGCTGCGGATACGACGAACCGCTCCGGGTTGCTGTCTGCATTGAGGAAGGAATCGCGAGTCCGCCAAGGCTCGTGAAGGTCGACCTCGACAACGGGCGCATCGACCATTTGGCACAGGTATCGCCAAAACATGACGAGATCGTGCCGCTTCATGTCGTCCCCAGAATATGGACCAACCGCGACGGATATAGAGCAGGCGGCTATGTCATGTTCCCGCGTGGCTACCGCCCCGGGAAGCGTTACCCGACCGTCATCGTGACGCACGGGAGCGATGCCGACGACCGGTTTGCGGACCCCGGTTTTCAATGGAATTATCCGGTGCAGCTGCTCGCCGAGCGGGGGTACGTCGTGCTGCTGATGAACGACCCTTCGCCTTATCAGTCCGAAGACCTGATGGCGGCTTACAAGGCGTGGATCCGCGGCAACGGACCGCCGGGTCCGGAGGCATTGCAGCGGTTCATCTGGGTCAATGGCGTCCATAGTTTCGAGGACGCAGTGAACGAAATGGCTGTTGAAGGTCTGGTCGATCCTGACCGGGTCGGCATCGCCGGCTACAGCCGCGGCTCGCAGATGGTGAATGTCGCGGTCACGCAGTCGACCATGTTCCGCGCCGCGTCGAGCGGCGACGGCGGTTATCTCGAGCCAGCCGGCTACGCGACCGCTGGGTCGAGCTATGATCCGGTCTATGGCGGCGCTCCCCTTAGTGATGCCATCGAGAGCTATCGCCGTTTCGCGCCGTCGTTGAACGCGAACAAGGTTTGTGCGGCAGTGCTGCAGCAGGTGGCTTCGGCATCGCCATCGCAGATTGAGCTGTATGAGGCACTTCGCGCCGCGAAGGCGCCGACGCAGATCAGCTATTATGCGGGCGCGACCGCGGCATCGGACGAAACCCACGTCTTTTATATGCCCTCGAACCGGATGCTCGCGATGCGCGAGAATATTGCCTGGTTCGACTATTGGCTTCTCGGCAGGCGCGATGCCGACACTCCCTTTCCGAAACGGACCGAACGCTGGGATCAACTGGCGAAGGAACGACCGGATCGCTGTCACGCAGCACCAACGTCCCGTTAGTCAGCCGCCGCTCCACCAGCGCACCCAATTTTCGGCCGCAGCGAATTCGAGGATGCGCTGAATCCGCTCGACGCCGCGCCAGCTCGGATCCTCCGGAACGTCGAGCAGCGCGGGATCGAAAATGCCTTCGCGCGCCAAGATGCCGTGCCGCAGCCGCTCATGAAGCTCGTCTTTGTTGCGGCGATAAATCAGGATGTCGAAACCGCCGGGGCCGCCTTTGCTCGTGCGCGCGATGATCGCGGGCGGAAGTTCGGTCTCAAAGGCTCGGCGCGCCACGGCGCGGTTCTGTCCCCCCGAAACCCACATCCAGGTCGGGATCGATAGACATAGTTCCATCATGGGCTGCGAGATCAGCGGCGCCACATGTGGCGGCGATTGGGCGCGGGTGTAGAGTTCGATGCTCTTTTGGGCTCGCATCAGATAGGCTGCGTGAACCGTCTTCCCCGGCAAAATGGCTCGCGGCGGCATAAGCCAAGGGTGTGCCGCCCCGGCCGCCCGCGCTTGTTTTGCCGCGTTGGCTGTCAGCCCCGATGCGTTGAAGCGGATTTGATGCCGTCCTCCGTGGCGACGATACCGATCCCATGCGTGGCGAAGCACCGTTCGGCGGTCGGCGCCGGTCAGCAGGCATATATCGAGCACGGTATCGCTGAGCCGCCGAGAGGGCCCCTCCGCGAGGACGCGGTCGATGAACGGAATGGCGCTTCGCAGGCTACAGAGCACAGCGTCGCCGCCATTTCCGGTAAAATAGGCGTCGATCGGCATTTGCTTTCGCATTCGGTCGTGGATCGCCTCGTTGGTCTGACGCCCGAGAGGTACGATCGGCCAGGGATGGTTGGGCGCCGCGGCACGAGTAACGTCGATGTCGTCAATCTCGCGCGGCTCCTCGCGAAGATCGAGCCGAAGGTGGTTGGACATAGCCGCTGCGTATCGCCGTTCGTCTCCGTCGGAGTCGGGGCCGAATAATGTCAAGCACGTCAGCCGATGGGCCGCAGGAGCCGCGGCGGCTGCCACGATCGATGAGTCGAGGCCGCCCGAGACGCCGAGAAGAACCGAAGGAAAAGAGCTCGCCCACGCTCCGACCGTGCTGCGAACGGCCGCCCGGAGATCTTCCGCTAAATCTTCAAACGTCGCGCCCGCACGCGGCGCCACATGATCAAAAGGGGTCCACCAGCTTTCGGTCGATACCGCGCCTCTTGCGACGACAAGACATTCGCCGGCAAGCAATTCGTCGATCCCCTCGATGCACGTGCGGCGGCCCCGCGCGTCGCCGCTCGAAAGCACACGCGCGACTTCGCCGAAATCCACCCGGGCCGTGCCAGGCGATTCAAGCTCCGTGATATCGCCCGCAATTATTATTCGGTCCGCGTCGCGTCTCACATAGCAAGGTAGCGCGCCGGATGGGTCGCGAAACACCCTCGCTACACCGTCCCGGCCCATATGAACGAAGGCATAGCCGCCCCAATATTCTCTCAGCAGCTTTTGACCGTTGTCGGCCCCCAGTTCGGGGCCCCTCCCCATGGCGATGTGGGCAGAACTGCATTTCGGAAACAACCGGCCGATGATTATGCTCTGCGCGTCGAGGCGCTGCATCGGCTCTCGCGACCAGACTGCCATATTTGCCGTGCAAAAGTCCGCGGAACCTCTGGCGCGCGACAAATTGCGCACACTGGCCTCCGCCAAGGCGATCTCAATTCGAAAGCCGCCGGCCATTATACCGCAAAAATCGGTTTATAGTGGAGGACGACATCGAGAGGGTCGGTCAGCACCGTCTCGCCGACCTGGACCCAGCAGTGCGCCGCAAAGGGCAAAGTGACGCCGAACACAAGGAAGGCGTCGCAACCCTGACTGGCGAGCCTCCGGCGCATCCCGATGCCTCGCGCCAAGCATCGATCTGTAGCGATCACATAACGACGTGCACGCTGAAAGGCGGCTGCGGCACGTCGGCACAACTCCTGCTGGTCATGGAGGGATCGTTCGCGGTTGAGCGCCCCGAGTGCGTATGCGATTTCGGCGACTGACTTCCGGCGTAAATCGAGGCGGGCTCGCCTTTGATCGTGGATAGCCTGGAGCGTATCGAGCAGCGGCGCCCCAGGGAGCGCCTGATCGATCAAGCTCGTCGCCGCGTTAGGTGGCATGCCAATGCTCTCTGTTCCACCTGCGTAGGTGGGCCCGATCAGATTCTGCTCAATCAGAACGGCCTGTTCGGCTGCGCTCGAACGGCGTTCGAGGAAACGGCTGAAGGCTTGCGCGGTATCTCCTTCAATAAGGAAATAGCGGTCGGCGGGCAGGTCCAGAAGCACATAGTCTCCGTCAAAGCGGCAAAAGTGCAGTCCGGGGCGGATATTGAGTGCAGGGCGCATGACCGCGATGACGACAGCCGTACGGCGCACCGCATCGCGGCGCGCCGTCTTGGCCTTCAATCTTCAGCGGTGATGCCGCCGACGAACAGATAATGCTCGTTGGTGTCCTCATCGCGAGGTCCGACGGGTTCGATGCCGCGGGTTTCGACGCTGACGGCGCCGAGATCAATCAGCTCGCTGCTGTTTTGGGTCTTCATCATTTCTTCCTTCCAGTAGCGCGACCAAAATGAGTCGCAGTCGGGAAGTTATGCCTCGCCCAAAACGGCTTCCATTTTATAATCCAATTATAATCGGATCTATGTCCTGCAAAAAGGTGACCGAGCAAAGGAAGCGCGCGTCTGGAGCACGTACCACCACCTTTAGCAATTGCCTGGACATACGTGGCGGAACCCGGTCACTTGCCCAGTTTTCTTGTTGGGCGCGCATCTACTTTGAGCATATTGATCGCCATCGGCAATCAAAACTAGAACCAGTTATGGATCTAATGGAGCAACAGTTCGCTCGATAAAGCCGGCGCTTAGAGATGGCGGACGGCGATGACTTGTGGAGGGATGGCGCACCCGACAGGATTCGAACCTGTGACCTTCGCCTTCGGAGGGCGACACTCTATCCAGCTGAGCTACGGGTGCTTCGGGGCGGTGCCTAGCCGGTCGGATGGGTGTCGGTCAACGGATTCGATGAAGCATTGCGCGCTAGTACTTGGCAGCTCCGGACCCGACAGACGCACTCGGTCAAACTCCATGATACTACCCAGTATGCTTCCGCGATGCTTCCGCAACGCAAATTTGTCCCCCAGCTCGTAAAGAGTGTTGAATTAAACGAAGGATTTTCAATCGTTTAAGAGAGATCATAGCGAGCCGATGGGGCTTGACACCTGCCTTCGGAGGGCAGCGCTCTATCCAGCTGAGCTACGGGTGC
>JALDYH010000104.1:0-13238 GCA_032154175.1 Sphingopyxis sp.
TTGATAACGTTCCCATAAATCAAAAATGGGGATGAGGTCATGAACTTCCGCACCGTCGCACTCGCGCTCGCCGCCCTGCTTTCTTCCGCTACCGCGCACGCCGACGGCTTTCTGAAGGTCGAAGGCACCGAGATCGTCGACGGATCGAACAAGCCCGTCATCCTGCGCGGCATGGGTCTCGGCGGCTGGATGCTGCAGGAAGGTTATATGCTGAAGCTCGGCGAGGTCGGGCAGCAGCACCGGATCCGTGCCAAACTCGTCGAACTCGTGGGCGAAGCGCGGACTGCGACCTTTTACCGCGCATGGCTCGACAACCACACGACCGAGGCCGACATCGCGGCGATGGCGAAATGGGGCTTCAACTCGGTGCGGCTGCCGATCCATTTCGACCAGCTCACCCTGCCCGCCGACAAGGAACCCGAAATCGGTCGGGACACATGGCATGAGGAAGGCTTCCAGCGCATCGATCGCCTGCTCGCATGGAGCAAGGCAAACCATATCTACCTGATCCTCGATCTCCACGCCGCGCCCGGCGGTCAGGGTAACGACCTCGCCATCTCCGACCGCGATCCTGCCAGGCCGTCGCTGTGGCAAAGCGAGGAGAACCAGCGCAAGACCGTCGCGCTGTGGACCGAGCTCGCGAAACGCTATGCAAATGAGCCATGGATCGGCGGCTATGATCTGATCAACGAGCCGAACTGGAGCTTTGCGACGCCCGGCAAGGGCAATGGCTGCGACGAGACCGAGAATAAAGCAGTCTGGGATCTGCAACGGCGGATCACCACAGCGATCCGAAGGGTCGACAAACAGCATATCCTGATCATCGAGGGCAATTGCTGGGGCAATAATTACAAGGGCCTGCCGCCTGCGTGGGACGCCAATATGGTGCTGAGCTTCCACAAATACTGGAACCGCAACGATGAAGCGAGCATCGCCGAGATCAAGGCGCTGCGCACCCGCTATAACCGCCCGATATGGCTCGGCGAGGCCGGGGAAAACAGCAATGGCTGGTATCGCGACGCGATCGCACTCGTCGAGGGCGACGGGATCGGCTGGAATTTCTGGCCACTCAAGAAGATCGGCTTCAACCAGCCGCTCGAGATCGCCGCCGGCGACGGCTGGATGCAAATCGTCGCATGGATGACCGGCAAGGGCCCCAGGCCCGAGGCCGATGCGGCTTTCGCCGCGATGATGCAGCTCGCAGAAAACACGCGCTTCGAGAAAAACATCCCCAAGCCCGACGTTATCGACGCGATGTTCCGCCAGCCCCGCGATGCGAGCTATCGCCCCTTTGCCGCCCACACGCTGGGCGCAAAGTCGCTGACCGTCGCAGCCGCAGATTACGACCTTGGCCCGCCGGGCGTCGCTTATCATGACAGCGTCGACGCCAATTATCATGTCGCGACGGGCGGCGAACGGACGCCGTGGAACAACGGCACGACATACCGAAACGACGGCGTCGATATTGCACGCGGGACCGACGGCACACCCTATGTCAGCGATTTCGTCACCGGCGAGTTCATGCGCTATAGCGCCGATGTCGCGAAGGCCGGACGATGGACCGTTACGGCAAGGGTGCGATCGGCAAAGGGCGGTCGCATCGGCATCGACGAGCGCGGCATTTCCATTCCAGCGAGTACGGCATGGCAGCTCGTGAAGCTCGCCGAGGTCGACCTGCCCGCCGGCCCGGGCACCACTACGCTGCGCGCGGTCGATTGTAGCGACTGCGAGGTCGCCGAACTGATCTTCACGCCGCGCTAACCCGGAACCACCCCGCCTCCCCGCGCGTCCTGTCTGCACAAGCGGACGGGGCCTGTTGTGGAGGATAGCCCATGTCCATGCTCGCCGTCTTTATTGGTCGCCTGTTCATCGCCGTGATTTTCGTCGTGTCGGGGGTCAACAAGCTGATCCACGTAACCGACACCGGCGCGATGATTTCCGCTGCGGGTCTGCCCGCCGGCCTTGCCGTCCCTACCGGTCTGTTCGAACTGATCGCCGGCATCTGCCTCGCGCTCGGTATCGCGACGCGGCTCTGGTCGATCCTGCTGGCGGGCTTTGTTCTTGCCACCATCTTGTTCTTTCACCGCGAAGTCACCGATCCGGTGCAGGCGATGGCGGCGATGAAGAATCTGGCTATCGCGGGCGGCCTGCTCTGCCTGTTCGGCTATGGCCATACGCGCTGGAGCTATGATGCACTGCGCCAACGCCGCCGCGACGAGCTTGCCACGCATCGGGCGCAACAGCATGCGACGGAAGCCGAATTGCGCGCCGCACGCGCCGAGGGACGAACCGAAGCGGTCGGCGCACCGGACGTCATCCAGAAACGCCCCTTCTGGCGCCGCTGACGCTTCGCGCTTGGCAAGTCTTCCCGCCTGCGCTAGCCTCTACTTAACGTTTACGTAAAGGGAGGATAGCCATGGCGGGAACCCGCGAGCTCGACATCATCGTTTATGGTGCGACCGGCTTCACCGGACGACTCGTCGCCGAATATCTCGTCCAGCATTATGGCGATCGCAAAGATGCGCCGAAATGGGCGATGGCCGGGCGCAGCGCCGACAAGCTTGCCGAAGTCCGCGACCTGATCGGTGCGCCGAAGGAAACGCCGCTCGTCGTCGCCGACGCGAGCGATCCCGCAAGCCTCGACACGATGGCGGAAAGCGCGAGCGTCATCCTCACGACCGTCGGCCCCTATCAGCTTTACGGCAACGAACTCGTCGCCGCGTGCGTCAGGGCGGGCACCGCCTACGCCGATCTCTGCGGCGAACCCGGCTGGATGCGCGAAATGATCGACGAACACCAGGAAGCGGCGAAAGCGTCGGGCGCACGCATCACCTTCAGCTGCGGTTTCGACTCGATCCCGTTCGACCTCGGCGTCCATTTCCTGCAGGCCGAAGCCATCAAACGCCACGGCAAGCCTGCGCCGCGCGTCAAGGGCCGCGTCCGCAAGATGGCGGGCGGCGCCTCGGGCGGCACGATCGCGAGCCTGACCGAAACGCTCAAAGCCATCGCGAAAAAGCCGTCGCTCGCGCTGCTGCTCAAGTCGAGCTTCGCATTGACCCCGGGTTTCGAAGGCCCATCGCAGCCGACCGGGCTGATCCCCGAATATGACAGCGCGACGGGGACCTGGACCGCGCCCTTCGTGATGGCGCCGATCAACACCAAGAATGTCCACCGCACCAATTTCCTGCTCGACCATCCGTGGGGCGAAGATCTCGTCTATGACGAGATGGTGATGACGACGATCGGCGACGCGGGCAAGGCGATGGCCGAAGCGATGGCCAAGGCAAACCCCTTCGACCCCAGCATCAAGCCCGGCGAAGGCCCGAGCAAGGAAGAGCGCGAGAACGGCTTTTACGACATCCTCTTCATCGGCGAATATCCCGACGGCACCACCGTGCGCGCTTCGGTTCAGGGCGACCGCGACCCGGGCTATGGCTCGACGTCGAAGATGCTCGCCGAAACGGGCATCGCGCTGCTCGCGAACAAGGGCAAAGGCGGCATCTGGACCCCGGGTGCACTGCTCGGCGACGCGCTGATCGAGCGGCTGACCGCCAACGCCGGACTGATGTTCCAGATCGAGGAATAAGAGCGAGATGACGACCTCTCCCGGCGCGCTCGACGCGCTGCTCGCGACGCTGCGCACCGAAGAGGGCGTCGCAAAGGCACATATCGACGAAGGATGGATGCAGGGGCGCACCGCCTATGGCGGGATCAGCTCGGCGGTCGCGCTCGCGGGGGCAATGGCGCTCCATCCGACCGAAACGCCGCTGCGCTATGCGCAGATCAGCTTCGTCGGCCCCGTGGGCGGCGATTGCACCGTTGAGACGCGCGTGCTGCGCCAGTCGAAATCTTCGCTGTTCATCGACGCCGGCGTGTCGAGCGATCAGGGTTTCGGGACCGCCGCAGTCTTCGCCTTTTCCGGCGACCGCAAGAGCCACCTCGACCATGATCGCCTTGCCATGCCCGACGCCCCCGATCCCGAAACGCTCGAACCCGTGCCCGACCATCACGCGCGCCCGTCCTTCACGCGTCATTTCGACATGCGCCCCACCACCGGCCCGCGCTTCGGCTGGAAAAGCGAGGTCGGCGAATATCTGACCTGGGTGCGCTTCGTCGAGGAACCGGTCTGCCACCCCGCCGTCGCACTGCTCGCGATGGGCGATGCCCTTCCCCCCGCCGCGATGGCGCTGTTCAGCGAATTCGGTCCGATCAGTTCGATGAACTGGACCGTCAACATGCTGACCGGCACCCCTGCTACCGACGACGGCTGGTGGCTGCTGTCGGCCAGGACCGGCTATGCGCGCCACGGCCTGTCGGTGCAGGATATGATGCTGTGGAACCGCGCGGGCGAACCGGTCCTGAGCGGCAGTCAGGCAATCGCGATCTACGCCTGAACCGGCAAATCGATCGCCGCGTCGAGCCCGCCGCCGGCGCGGTTCGCAAGTGTGAGCACGCCGCCTTCGCCCTCTGCGATGTCGCGTGCGATCGAAAGCCCGAGCCCCGCGCCGCCGGTTGCCCGGTTGCGCGACTGTTCGCCGCGCGCGAAGGGTTCGACGAGCGTTTTGATCTGTTCGCCGGTGAGCCCGGGACCGTCGTCCGACACGATGATCCGCGCCTGACCAGCGGCGGCGGTCACTGTCAATCGCGCCCGCACGCCATAGGTAACCGCGTTATCGACGAGGTTGCGCAGAGCGCGCTTGATCAGCATCGGACGCGCGAGCACCCGGACATCGGCGACCTCGCCGATCATCACATCCTTGCCGCGCTCCTGATAATCGGCCGCAAGTTCGCCGATCAATTCGCGAAGCGGGATACGTTCTTGCGCTTCCTTCCCCGCGCCCGACCGGGCGAGCGCCAATATATCACTCAGCATCGCGGTCATCTCCTCGATGCTCGCGATCATCTTGTCACGCAGCGTATCGTCCCCGACCTGCTCGACCCGCACGCGCAGGCTGGCGAGCGGGGTGCGCAAATCGTGGCCGACCGCGCCGAGCATCCGGTCCTTGTCCGACAGCATCGTCGAAATACGGCCCCGATAGGCGTTGAAGGCGGCGATCAGGTCGCGGACGTCCGACGGTCCCTCTTCGTCGAGCGGCTCGGCATCGCGGAGTGCCGGATTGGCTCGCGCGGCGCGCGTCAGGTCGCGCAGCGGCCGCGCCGCGCGATAGGCGATCAGCATGATCGGAACCAGCAGCAACAGATATAGCGACAGCGTCTGCCACACGAGGAAACCTTGCAGCCGGTTCCCTCCCGCCGCGATGCGCGAACGCACCGCGAAATATCGGCCGTCGACCTTTGCAACGACAATGACGGCGCGGTCCGGATAGGCCGCGCGCCGTATCCGCTGCCGCTCGCGTGGCGGGAGCGCCCAGGCATCGACCGCCTCGGCCCGGATATTGGTTTCGCCAAGCAGCCCGCTGACATAGGCGGCAAGGTCGGGCAGCCGCACCGCTCCTGCCGGCAACTGCAGCATCGTGTCCGAGATCACGAGCTTCTGCGCGCGTTCGCGTGCTTCTTCCTCGCTTCGCGGTCGCCGCAGGTCGCCGCGCCGGTCGCGTTCGATCGCATCGATCACGCGCGCAACAGCCATGCCGCCGCCATGCGCCAGCGCCTGCTGCCGCATCCCGCGCGATAACAGCACGAAATTGATCGCCTGCGCGACGAACAGCATCACCGCGACGGCAAAGACGAGCTGCCCGATCAGGCTCCTGGGCCACAAACGCAGTTTCACACCGCCGGCCCCATCCGCTTGACTTCGCAAGCGAGCGTATAGCCCCCGCCCCACACCGTCTTGACGATCTGCGGGTGCGCGGCATCGACCTCGATCTTCTTGCGCAGCCGGCTGACCAGATTGTCGATCGCGCGGTCGAAAATATCGGCCTCGCGCCCGCGCACCATGTCAAGCAAACGGTCACGGCTCATCACCTGCCGCGGATGGCGCACCAGCGCGTGAAGCAGATGATATTCGCCCGACGACAGCGCGACTTCATTGCCTTCGGCGTCGACCAGAACGCGTTCGACCTCGCGCAATACCCAGTCGCCAAAGGCGTAAGCGGTGCCCCCGGGGTCGAGCGCGCGACCGCCCTGCTGCGTCCGGCGCAGTACGGTGCGGATACGCGCAACCAGTTCACGCGGGTTGAAGGGTTTGACGACATAATCGTCGGCGCCGATTTCCAGCCCGATGATCCGTTCGGTATCCTCGGCGCGTGCCGTGAGCAGGATGACGGGAATACTGCTCGTTTCGCGCAGATGACGGGTCAGGGAAAGGCCGTCCTCGCCGGGCATCATGATGTCGCTCACGACCAGGTCGATGCCCTGCGCACGCAGCACCGACCGTGCTTCGGCGGCGCTCGCGGCGGCTGTCACCGCAAAACCTTGCACGGCAAGATATTCGCCGAGCGGCTCGCGAATCGACGGCTCGTCGTCGATCAGGAGGATGCGGGGCGTGTCGCTGTCGGTCATGAGGTTTCCGTCAAAAAGATGCTAGTTCGCCCACCGGCCGCGGGGGCCGATGGGCGATAGCTGGCAGGGACCGGCTGCAAAGGCAATGCCGGGAGGGGAGGAAGGCCCTACGCTTTGCCGCCGGGTCCCCGCCAAATGGCTTATTCGCCGGCAGGAGCAGCCGGGGCCGCGCCGCGCTTGGCGCGCCATGCGGCGCGCTGCGCCTGACGTTCCTCGGCGGTCACCTGACCGTCCTTGTTCGCATCGGCCGCATCGAAGCGTGCGAGCGCCGCAGTCTGGAATTCGGCCTCGCTGATCGCCTTGTCACCATCGGCGTCGGCTTTCATCCAGCCGCCGTGACCGCCGCGCATTCCGTGACCGCCGCGCTTGCCGTGGTGGCCGCGCATGCCGTCGCGCTTGCCTTCATCGGCTTCACCTGCGGCAACGCGCTTTTCCTTGCGTTCGGCGCGCTTGGCAGCGCGGTCGGCACCATGCTGGTCCCATTCGGCCTTGCTGATGCTGCCATCCGAATTGCCGTCGAGCGACGCAAAGCGCTTTGCCTGCATTTCGGCGTGCTTCGCGGCGCGGTCGGCGGCGTCGAGCTTGCCATCCTTGTTCGCATCCATCTTCGCGAACATCTGGACGGCGTGGGCCTGCGCCTCGGCGCGGGTCAGCACGCCATTACCATCGGCGTCGCCCCTGGCGCCGCCGCCAGGAGCAGCGAGAACGGGCACGGCAACCAAGGCTGCTGCCAGCGTAAAGAGAGAGATTTTCTTGTTCACTTGACGAACTCCTTCGAAAGGACTTCGGCGAGAAGCCGTGTCCCGATGAAGGCGTTCTAGGAGCCTTTTGTCCCAGCGAATTGCCGGATCGGCACAAAATTGTCGCAATATGTCGCAGAAGCGCCGCGGCGTTCATTTGACCGCAAGAGACGGGCAGCCGGCGGCGTTCCAGACGTGCCGGCTGCCATGTCCGTTGAGGGTCAGGGGCTGACGGGGGAATCCTCGTCATCGTCAGCGATCAGGATGATCGCGGTGACGCCGGCCAGCAAGCCGATCAGGCCGATAACCCAGCTCGATCCGCCTCCCAATTCGTTTTCGCCGCTGACCGTCGAGGCCGCACGCGTGCCGCTGGCAGCCGAGGCCGCGACCGGCGCCGCAATCACTGAAAGCGCCGCCAAAGAAATTGCCGCTTTTTTAATCATGCTCATTCCCTTCTCCATCCGCTGGAAGATTCCTGTCGAACCGGACCAACGCGCCTCGCCATTGATCGATCCGCGCCCGCCGGGCGTTCATCGCGGAAGTCGGACGGGTCGCCCCGAAGCGGAACTTTTGGTTCCACGCCAGCATGTTGCGGCAATCCTTCACCGACCCTAAGCTCGCGCTACATCGCGGGAGGGAGAATCGCATGACCGGATACGCGCCTGATCGACGCATTGTTTTGGCAGGAATCGGCGGTCTCGCCGTCGCCGGCACTGTCCGCCCCGTCGCAGCGGAGCAAAACGCGGACGCGCGCCTCGACAATTTGCTCGCGGCCCAGTTCGAACAGGGCCTGCGCGATGACCCGACGCGTGCGACGTCGCTTGGTATCGACACCGGCGCGCGCTCGGCGCTACGCGCGCAGTTCCCCGACTGGTCGCCCACGGCGCGCGCCGAACGGACACGCCGGATCGACACCGATCTCGCCGCAGTGCGGGCGATCAAGGGCGAAACCCTCGGCGATGCCGCGCGCATCGCACATGACAGCGCCGAATTCGACCTCGTCACGCGCCAGCGGCTCGCGCGCTTCACCTATCACAGCGGCGGCTTCGGGCATCGCCCCGGCCCCTATGGCGTGACCCAGCTCGGCGGCTTCTACACCGGCGTCAGCACCTTTCTCGACAGCCAGCATCCGGTCGCAACGAAAGCCGATGCCGATGCCTATATGATGCGGCTTCAGGCGGTCGCCGCGCTGCTCGATGCCGATACGGACATTGTGAAGACAAATGCGGCAATGGGCGTCGTCGCGCCGCGCTTCATCCTCGATCAGGCGCTGCAGCAACTTGCGCGCCTGCGCGATGGCGACGTCGCGGGCAAAACGCTCGTCACATCGATCGCCAGGCGGAGTACGGCCCTCGGTCTTTCCGGATATGGGGAGCGTGCCGCCAAGGTTTTTGAAGGCCCGATCCGTGCTGCCCTCACCCGCCAGATCGACGCGCTGACCGCGCTCCTTCCGCGCGCCGGCACCGACGCCGGCGTCGCGCGCCTGCCCGATGGCACGGCCTATTATGCCGCGACGCTCGCGCAGCATACGACCACCAGCCTCGACGCCGCAGAAATCCACCGCATCGGCCGCGAACAGGTCGCCGACCTCACATCGCGAATGGATGCGTTGCTGAAGGCGCAGGGTTACAAGAACGGCAGCATCCGCGACCGGCTGAACGCGCTCGGCAAGGCCGAAGGCCAGCTCTTCGCCAACGATGACACCGGCCGCGCCGAAATGCTTGCCTATCTGAACGGCCTGCTCGCGACCGTTCGCGGCAAGCTGCCAGAAGTCTTCAGCCGGATGCCCAAGGCTCCTTATGAAATCCGACGCGTTCCGCCGGAAATCGAGATCGGCGCGCCCGGTGGCTCGGCGCAGGCGGGAACCCCCGACGGATCGCGCCCCGGCATCTTCTTCATCAACCTCCGCGATACCGCCGAATGGCCGCGCTACACGCTTCCCACTCTGGCCTATCATGAGGGCGCGCCGGGTCATCTGTTCGAAGGCGCGCTGAAATATGAAGATGCCGAACTACCGCTTTATCGACAGGCAGCCTCGGTCACGGCCTATGGCGAAGGCTGGGGCCTTTACGCCGAACAGGTCGCCGACGAACTCGGCATGTATGACGACGATCCGCTCGGCAAGATCGGTTATCTCGCGTCCTACGCCTTTCGGGCATCGCGGCTTGTCGTCGACACCGGCCTCCACGCAATGGGGTGGAGCCGCGAGCAGGCGATCGACTATATGGTCGAGAATTCATCGAACTCGCCGAGCGCGTCGCGAACCGAAATCGACCGCTATATCGTCTATCCTGGACAAGCTTGCGCCTACAAGGTCGGCCAGATCGCGATCAGCCGCGTACGCGACGCGGTTTCCAGCCGTCCCGGCTACGATATCAAGCGGTTCCACGATGTGGTTCTCGGCGCCGGGCGCATCCCGCTCGCCGTGCTCGAACGCCGCGTCCGCGCGGCTTTCCCGGGGTAGAAACAGGTAAGCCCCGTCGTATTTCTACGGCGGGGCTCCCTAGGTTCCGTCCGAAGACAGGAACCAGATTCTACCTTTTCTTTCGATCAAGTAGGTCAATGAAACGCCGCGAACCTCGGATGGTTCCCGCAACATTCTATTTATTACGTTATTTTCTTCGCCGCGGCCGACCCGAGGATCAGGAACAGGACAACGAGCGCGAGGCCGACGAAGAACAGAATCTTCGCGATACCCGCCGCTGCGCCCGCGACGCCTCCAAAACCCAGAACCGCGGCAAGCAGCGCGATCACCGCGAAGATCAAAGCCCATTTGAACATCTGACGTCTCCTTCCATTGCGCGCGACACCGGCTTCGAAAGCCATGGCTTTCGAGGGAACAAACGACCGATGGCCGCGCTCGAATCTCTGATTGTTGCGTACGAAGGCATAACGGCGGATGCAGAGGAAAGTTCCTGTCGCTCACCCGCATTCATCGAACGCCGCCGTTCGATAAACTATTGCGCATTCCGCGCGCGATGCGTTTATGCACCGATCGATCGAGGGAGTTTTCATGCCTATTTCATCGCCCACCGGGCTGCTCGTGGCGGCCGCCTTTACGCTGTGTCTTCCAGCGTCCGTCAGCGCCCAGAACACCGGCGCGGTCCAGACACAGGGAACCGCATATCTCAACAAGCAGATGGCGGCGCTCGCCGAGCGCAACGGCGCCGACGGCTGGCGTGTGACGTCCAGCGGATTGCGCTGGCGCCGCATCGCAGGCGACGGCAGCGGCGCGCACCCCGGACCGACCGACCATGTCACTGTCCACTATGTCGGCACCTTCGCCGATGGCAACGAGTTCGACAGTTCGGTGCGGCGCGGTGAACCGACGACGTTCCCGCTCAACCGCGTAATCGAGGGATGGCAGGAAGGCGTGGCGCTGATGGGTGTCGGCGACAAGGTCGAACTCGCGATCCCCTGGCAGCTCGCCTACGGCCCCGACGGCAAGGGTCCGATCCCCGGCGGCGCGACGCTGCTGTTTACGGTTGAACTGCTGAGCGTCGAGCCGGCCGGATAATAATCGGGGAAGACCTGGAGCGGGTAGCGGGAATCGAACCCGCCTAGCTAGCTTGGAAGGCTAGAGCATTACCACTATGCTATACCCGCATCTCCAAGGTCGGCGGCGATTGCCATTTCACTCCCGCTTCGTCAAGCGTTCCGTCATGCACGCCATTGAGAACATCTTGGCAACATGATAAAGAGTCGCCGTGCAAGACGGTGGAGACCAGCCCCTCGACAGACCCGCGGACGCCCCCGTCCGCAAGATCATCCATGTTGACATGGATGCCTTCTATGCATCGGTTGAGCAACGCGATGACCCGGCGCTGCGCGGCAAGCCCGTCGCCGTCGGCGGCTCGTCGCGGCGCGGCGTCGTTGCGGCAGCGAGTTACGAGGCACGCAAGTTCGGGGTGCGTTCGGCGATGCCGAGCGTCACGGCAAAGCGACAATGCCCGGGTCTCATCTTCGTACCGCCGCGCTTCGAGGTCTATCGCGAAGTATCGCACCAGATTCGTGCAATCTTCCGGGATTATGCAGACGAAGTCGAGCCGCTGTCGCTCGACGAGGCCTATCTCGATGTCAGCGCCGACAAGGCCCGCCTCGGCAGCGCCACCGCCGCCGCAAAGCTGATCCGCCAGCGCATCCGCGCCGAAACCGGCCTGACCGCTTCCGCCGGGGTCTCGTACAACAAGTTCATCGCCAAACTCGCATCGGACCAGAACAAGCCCGACGGGATCACGATTATTCCCCCGGGCAAGGGTGCAGCCTTCGTCCAGACCCTTTCGATCCGCCGCTTTCACGGCATCGGCCCGGTCACCGCTGCGAAAATGGAAGGGCTCGGCGTCTTCTCGGGCGCAGATCTCGCGGCGAAAGACCCGCTTTGGCTCGCCGATAATTTCGGCAACAGCGCCGAATGGCTGTACAATCTCGCACGCGGGATCGATCATCGCCGCGTCAAGTCGAACCGGCCGCTGAAGTCGCTCGGCGGCGAACGAACCTTCTTCAACGACCTTGTCACCGACACCGAAATCCGCGAGGCGCTCGCCCATGTTTGCACCGTCGTATGGGATCGCGCTGCGAAGAAAGGCGCGCGCGGCCGTACGGTGACGCTCAAGCTGCGCTACGCCGATTTCAAGACGATCACGCGCGCGAAGTCGGTGCCCTCGCCCATCCTCGACGGCACCTCGCTGCTCGCCGCTGGCGAGGCGATCCTTGCACCTTTGCTACCCACCGAGCAGGGCATCCGCCTGCTTGGCGTGACCTTGAGCAAATTCGAGGGTGAAGAGGACGAGGGCGAGGACGACGCGGCGGCGCCCGCCGATCTGCTCAGCCTCATCTGACCGCGAGACCCGGCGCATGACGGCGGATCGCCGCCTGCATTTTCGGCGACAGCGCCTTGAAATCGCAGCGGATCAGCGGTTCGTCGGAAACCTGTATCTCTTCCCGGAAGGGCGCGCCGACACGGTACAGCGCGCGGTCGGCACTCAGCGGCTTCAGCCGGAAATAGCCCGCTCCATCATAGCCACCAAATTGCATCTGGGTGAAACCGTCATCGACGGCGCGGAGCTGCGTGATCGGTTCAAGCTCGGCGGACGGCCCCAGGCTGCCGCCCGGACCGTAATAATAAAGCGCGCCCCAGCGTGTACCGTCGAAGACATAGCCGTGATGGACACTCACGCATTTTTCGGTTTCGTTGGTCCAGAAACCCTTGTCGATCGGCATCGCGATCGACTGTGCCATCGCCGGTACGCTGCCCGCCATCGCGGCGAGCGCCAAAATCCATCCGCGCATAGATATCCCCACCTCTGCCGAAAAGTGACGTCATGGTGGCGGAATTGGGCGATGCAATCAACCCGCGTCGGCGAAAACGCGTTCCTTGGTAGCGGTGAAGCGGATCGCGGGGTGGCGCTGGGTCACATAGCCGACTTCCCACGCATCCTTCGCCATGAACACCGGCGCGCCGTCGCGATCGGTTGCGCTGGCGCCGCGATGGTCGGCCTGGAACGCCTTCAGCGCCGCCGCATCGTCGCTCGCGATCCAGCGCGCGGTGTCCCACGGCGACTGCTCGAGCTTCGCCTCGACCTTATATTCGGCATCGAGACGGCTGATGAGCACTTCGAGCTGGAGTTGGCCGACGACGCCGACGATCATGTTCGACCCGATTTCCGGGTAGAAGACCTGGATGATCCCCTCTTCTGCCATATCGTCGAGCGCCTTGCGGAGCTGCTTGGTCTTGGTCGGATCGACCAGCGCGACGCGGCGCAGGATTTCAGGGGCGAAGTTCGGCAGGCCGGTGATCGTGATGTCGGTGCGTTCGGACAGCGTATCGCCAACACGCAGCGTGCCATGGTTCGGGATGCCGATAATATCGCCGGGAAACGCTTCCTCCGCCATTTCGCGGTCCTGCGCGAGGAACAGCATCGGGCGGCTGATCGCGATCGCCTTGCCCGTCCCGCCCTGCATCAGCCGCATGCCGCGCTCGAACTTGCCCGAGCAGAGGCGCATGAAGGCGATGCGGTCGCGGTGCGCGGGGTTCAT